>JAAZIZ010000394.1 GCA_012800565.1 Lentisphaerota bacterium | reverse complement strand
AGGCGGCCCGGCTGCGGGCATCGGTGGTGCGGATGTAGAATACCCCCCGCTGCAGTTCGTCATCACAGACGTCGTTGCAGATGTGGGGAAGATTCTTGAAAGGATAGACCACCAGCACCACATACAATTTCTCATCCAGCACCGGTTTTACCAAATCGAATTCCACGGCCGGGTCGGCGTAGCGGTTGATGGTCTGCCCGACGCTGCTGGGATCGAAAGAGCTGGCCTGCTTTTCGTCCATGCCGGTATACAGGGTGGGATTGCCGTTGGCATCCTCACCGACCCCGATCACGATATAGCCGCCGGAAGTGTTGGCCAAAGCCATGGCATGGCGGGCAAATTTCGCCCGCCCGCTGCGACCGATTTCATTCCAGTCCTGCGCGGCCTTGAAATCGATCTGCTGATTTTCAATGCCGCAGTAGATGATCTGCCGCCAGTCGGATTGCTGGGTGCTGATGTACATAATCAGAACCTAGTTAAGGAAATTCAGGTGCGGGCAATGAGCTTCGTTTTGAGGATCGGATACTCCGGATATGCCTCCAGTACCGGAGTGAGGCCCTGCGGATGGCTGACCTCCACGGTCAGGCCGTCGCCCTGCAGCTGCCAGGAGACTCTGATCTCACCGGCGGGAGTGGGAACACCGCCTTCCGCATGGGTCAGATGCGCCGGATAAGGCTGGACCAGGAATTCCCGGAAGCCGGGCTGCCGCGGCCTGATCCCCAGGACGTATGCGCTGCAGAAGTAGGGCATCACGCTGCTCCAGGCATGACAGAGACTGCCCTTACCGCCCGTACCCTTGCTGCCGCCAGCGGTTTCCCAGAGCGAGGTCGCGTCAGCGAGCACAATCGGAGTGAAGAGGTCCTGCAGACAGCTGCTGATATGGGCGCGGCCGGCAGGACCGGTCTTCATCATCGCAGCCAGGAAATATGCGAATGAGCCGAAACTGTTGGGCAGCAGCTTCCTGCCCAGCAGTGCTTCCTTGAGCCGGGGCAACTTTTCTGCCGGAACCAGGTCATTGGCCAGCATCACCGCCTGCACATGTTCGTAGGCCAGGTCATTCTGACCGGGCAGCAGAGCACCGTACCAGCCCAATTCCTCTTCCCAGAACAATTTCTCCACTTTTTGCCCGAGTTCAGCAGCCCGGGCCCTCAGTTCGGCGGCACGCGGCTGGTTCCCCAGGGCGGCATGGATTTTGGCGGCCGCCTGGAGGCATTCGTAGAAATAGACATTATACAGCGATTGCGGGTAGGTGTCAAGCTGATTCAAGCGGCCGACCCATTCATAGAAATGCCAAATAGTCTCATCAGTACCGGCAAAATACAGCCCGTATTCGGGGTCCTGCCGGCTGATGGCCTTGTCGATAATCACATCGGCCAGGGCGATGTTCTCCCGGCAGAGCTGCAATGAGCCGCTGTGCAGATAGTGCTCGTAAAGAGCCGGCACCCAGACCAAGGTAAACGAGGGTATGGGGCGAGTGCTGCCGAGGGCTGGCGCGACCTTGCCGAGGTAGTCGCCGCCATCATAAGTCTGAGCCACCAGATTCAGGGAGGCGGCGGCGTAATCGTAATTCCCCCAGAGGTAATACCCGTACAGCATCTGCATGCGCGCATCATAAGTCCAGAGCGCCTGCTCGCGCCAGGGGCAGTCCTCATAGTGCTCGTGCATGCACAATTTCAGGGTCGCAACAGCGACTTCGTTGATGCGCAGCAGCATCCGGTCCTCGCAGTGGAATCCCGGTGCGGGCGGCAAGGGCACTTCCACTGGCACAATACCAACGTAGTACAGCTGCAGCGGCACTTCCGAATGGGCCGGGAAGTCAGTGAAATGCAGTTCCAGATATCTCGCCCCCAGGCGACGGTGGCAGTAGGTGAATTCCTGCACCCCGGCGCAGCTGTAATACCGGTCGGCGAAATCGTAGCGCGGGAAGCTGCCCCGCACGCGCCCGTCATCCAGGTGTTCGCCGTGCGCAATGTCCACGCGGGTCCCCTCCGGCAAGGCAAATTTGAAAGTCAGGAACCCCGCGCTTTCCTTGCCCAAATCGATAATCAGGTAGTATCCGTCGCTGTCTTCCGGCAGAGGGGCAAAGACCAGCGGCTCGCAGCTGTCCCAGGACAGCCGGGGGATGTCATACCGTTTGAAGTTATCGCTGGTGCGCAAGGACTCTTCAGTGAAGAAAGTGGCATATTTTTCCGGTCGCAGCCAATCGCGATAGCAGGCCTGGCCCGTCAAAGGCGCCGGCTGGTCGCCGGCAGCGGCATCCGCCGCCCGCTTCAGATAGCCTTGCTGACAGACGCTGGTCTGCGGCCGGGGCAGTTCCAGCAGCGGCGGAATAGGCCGCGGGCGCAGGCTCTGCCAGTACTCTGCCTCTGCAGCGGAATACTGGTACGCAGGCTTGCCGCCGTCACCGGAATTCCGGCGTCCGGCGTGATAGCAGAATTGCAGCCCAAGCTGGAAAGTCACCGGAATGGCCTTGGAGTCGTAGCTGTCGACGCTGCCGGCCAGCCAGCTGCTGTCGCTTAAACAGAGGATTTCAGCGCCAGCAGAGAACGCCACTTTGAGATATGGTTTCCCGATCAGGTAGGTATATGAATCAACCCCGATGTAGTGGACAATAATCGTGATTTCATTGCGGCCGGGCTGGAAAAATTCGCTGACCTCGGCAGTCGTATAGGTACGGGTGTTAGGATAGTCGGAGAACTGCGTCAGCGGACAGCGCCGGTGGTTAATCAGCAGTTCGAAAGTCGAATCGGCGGAAATTTCCACCATGATGGGTGCTGCCGGCAGTTCCGGCAGGTTCAGCTGGCGGTGAAAGGAACGGTAGATATCCTTGCCACAATCATCCGGTGCGGTCCAAATCCAGGCTGCTTGCTCAATATTGCTCATAGTTCAGCTCCAAGGTTGAATGAATCAGGTTGCGGGTTACGGGTTAAAAAAGCTCCTGGCAGTGTTTCAGCCAGGCATCGGCCAGCAGCTGATGCCCCGGTAAAGTCGGGTGGACACCGTCGGCCAGCCAGTATTCCTGGGGCATTTCCTGGCAAGCCTGGTTGAGAACCTGCTGACAGGGCACAAATTGCGCGGCGAATTCCTGGGCCAGTCCGGCTACCACCTGCCGGCGGGCATCCATCTCGGGCAGCCAATGCTCCTGCACTGCTCCGAATGGCAGCACGAAAGGCTCCATCAGCACCAGTTTGACCTCCGGCAGGACCTCGCGGGTCCAGCTGAGCAATTCACGGTAGACTCTCGCATACCGCGGCACTTCCACGCCGTTGGGGTTGCCGGGGATGCTGTCATGCCACGTGTCGTTGACACCGATCAGGATGCTGATGATGTCGGGGCGGAAATTCAAGGTATCACGGCGCCAGCGCGCATATAAATCCACCACCCGGTTCCCGCTGATGCCACGGTTATGGAACTGCAGGGAGTCACGGCAACGATCGCGCAACAGCCTGGCAGCAACCAGGGCCGGATAACCGGCCCCAAGCTGGGAATTCGGGCGCCGCTCCTGCTCAACTTCACGACTGCGACCGACATCGGTGATGGAATCACCCTGAAATACAATTACCTGATTCTTCATATCCACTTTTCTTGCTTGGTTTTAAGATGCCGCTGGCCGCAGCAACCATGGCAGCGGCGTAGACTCCTTAGAATATAAAAGCATTTTGCGGTTCGGCAAACGCAAGCGGCAAAAATAACCCCGTCGGATGGGTCGGACGGGGCGGACGAGTCGGACGGGGCGGACAAGTCGGACGGGGCGGACGGGTCGGACGGGTCGGACGGGTCGGACGGGTCGGACAAGTCGGACAAGTCGGACAAGTCGGACGAGTCGGACAAGTCGGACGGGGCGGACAAGTCGGACGAGTCGGACGGGTCGGACGGGTCAGACGGGTGAATTGGCATCAGCGCTGAAAGCGCACTACATACCAGCCCTGGGTAAGCCCCCCCCACCGAAATTGCACGCTGAAAGCGTGCAACATAGTACATGAAGGATAGGTTCCACTGTTATCAATCAGAGTTGCGTTTCAGGGCTTATATTATTTGCAGCAGCATCTATCCCCAAAAAATAACCACTTATTATGTCGACAAAATCATCAGCACCAGGTGCACCCGAAGAAAAATGGGGGCGGAATATTGCCGTGACCGCATCTGCAGCGTTGTTAAATGAATGGGAATCCTTGACCTCCTGTTTCCCCGCCGAATGGCAGCGCCGCCTGCGCCCGCCTCTGTTCAGCTTCAAGGCCAGGATGGACGGCTGGGGCTGCTGGCATGGCGGAGAAAAGCGCCTGCTGGAGATCAATCTTTCGCTCCTGTTGCAGCACTCCTGGCAGGCAGTGCTGGAAGTACTGCGGCACGAAGTCGCCCATCAGGTCGTCAGCGAATGCTTCCCGGAGGTCCGGGAATCTCCTCATGGCCAGAAATTCCGCGAGGTATGCCGGGCGATCGGTGCCAACCCCGCCGCCAGCGGTACCTACCCTACCCTGGACCAGCGGATGCAAGCAGATGAGAATGAGTCTCTCAGCGAAGAAGCTCGCTTGACCAGCAAGGTCCAGAAGCTGCTGGCCCTCTCGAAGAGCGCCAATGAAAACGAAGCCCGCCAGGCGCTGCTCAAAGCGCGTGAGCTGACCGCAAAATATTCTTTGAGTCTGCCCGAAGACGGGAAACGGGAGGAGGAATTCGTCGCCTGGGCGGTCGGCCAGCCGGTTGCCCGCAAGGAGAGTCATTTGCTGATTCTGGCGAATATCCTGCAGGAATTCTACCAGGTCGCGGTGGTCTGGATGCAGGAGCCAGACTTCCTGATGCAGCGGCAGCGCTATGCGATGGTGGTGCATGGCGCCTGCGGCAAAGTCAAGATCGCCTCGTATGTCTATGATTGCCTGCTGCGGCAAATCGACAGCTCCTGGGAACAACTCCCCTGGCAGGTCAAAGCCGCCAATCCTGGGGCCCGGGGCAGGAAAGAGTTCGCGGAGGGGCTGTTGCGCGGTTTCCGCGATGCATTGCGGCAGCAGAATGACAGCCCCGAGGTGCAGGCCTTGGTGCAGAGCGGCAGAGACCAGCAGGAACGCCTGCAGGAATACTTGCGCTGCCTCTATCCCAGACTGGTGAAATTCTCCCGGCAGAGGCGGACCTGGGACCCAGCTCTGCAAGCCGCCGGGCAGGCCGAAGGCAAGAAGCTGATCCTGCATCCCGGACTGGACCGCCGGGAGAAACAACGGAAATATCTGCCCGAGTGAGACTCAGGGGCGAGCGGAATAGGTGTATTTTACGCCCGAGCCGTAGATTTGCTTATAAGTCATCGGCTCGACATGGAAATCGGTGAACAGCGCATTCAGGGTCTGATTGGGATGGCGGAAGTCGACTTGGTTGTTATATTCGCTCAATGTCGCCGCTGTACTGAAGATATAGCTGGTGGCGGCAAAAGTCAGTCCGGCGCCATAGTACGGGAAAGCAATCATATCGGTGACATACATATACTGCGAGGTTTTGCGGAAGTTGATGGGCTGCTGCATGGGACAGATAAAGGACAAACGCCAGTTGGTATAGTAGTTGGTGCCGTAGCTGAAATGATGGTTGCGACCGTTGAAATAACTGTTCCGCATAGTGTCCGCGGGACAGGTCAGAGGGTTGTTGGGCGGAGGGGTGTGATATGATAAACTGTGATAGCGGAAAGGCAAATTCATATACAGGTGCATAGCCCAGGTGAAAGGGAAAGCACTGATATTGCCCGGCCAGAGCAGATAGCCGTTGTTGGCGCCGGGCAGAAAGCCCTCGAAATCTTCCATATACATTGCCGAAGCCACACCGATGCTCTTCTGGTTGCCGATGCAGACGGTGGCCTGGGCCTTGGCCCGGGCCTTGCCTAAGGCCGGCAGCAGCATTGAAGCCAGAACCGCAATGATAGCGATCACAACCAGCAACTCAATCAAGGTGAAAAAGCAACGTCTGGACATACTATTCCTCCTTGCCGATGGGCGTGGTACCAAGCTGCAGAAAATTCATGGCCGGGCATTGTAGGTGTATTTTATACCAGAGCCGTAGATTTGCTTATAAGTCATCGGCTCGACATGGAAATCGGTAAACAGCGCATTCAGGGTCTGATTGGGATGGCGGAAGTCGACTTGGTTGTTATATTCGCTCAATGTCGCCGCTGTACTGAAGATATAGCTGGTGGCGGCAAAAGTCAGTCCGGCGCTGTAGTGTGGGAAAGAAACCATATCGGCAGTATACATATACTGTGAAGGCTTGCGGTAGTTGATGGGCTGATGCATGGGACTGATAAAGGACAAACGCCAGCTGGTGTAGTAGTTGGTGCCGTAGCTGTAGACATGGTAGCGGCTGCCGAAATAGCTGTTCCGGATAGTGTCCGCAGGACAGGCCAGCGGGTTCCCCGGCGGAAAAGTCCAGGCCTTGTTGTAAACAAAAGGCTGATTCATATACAGGTGCATGGCCCAGGTGAAAGCGAAGACGCTTTTGCCGCCCGGCCAAACCAAAAATCCGTTGTTAGGCCCCGGCAGCCAGCCCTCGAAATCTTCCATATACATTGCCGAGGCCACACCGATGTTCTTCTGGTTGCCGATGCAGGTGGTGGCCTGAGCCTTGGCCTGAGCCTTGCTTAAGGCCGGCAGCAACATTGAGGCCAGTACTGCAATGATGGCGATCACAACCAACAACTCAATCAAGGTAAAGGATTGCTGGCGTCTCAAAGTTGGGACCTGAGCATAAAAAGTCTTCAATGACTTGAAAAAAACACAAGAGCTTGTCTTTTATTAGTTAAACCAAAACTCGATAAAAGAAGGAGCAAGCTCTT
>JAAZIZ010000393.1 GCA_012800565.1 Lentisphaerota bacterium | reverse complement strand
TTACAAGCCTAGCAGCTTAACAGTGCAACCTCTCCAAGGCGACACGATACCTTACGCCCGGAAAACTTTTTTGCAAACCGGGCAGGCGAGAAAAAGAAAATATCAATTTCTGATTCTTTGGGACTGACGGCCGGCGCTTCTTTTTGCCAGTGATGCTTGAAAAAAAGGAACGAACGCTTATATTATTCTTTCCATCTTGTTCCTTTTTCAGGATTTTAGTTTTCAGCAACAGGAGTTATCATGAGCCAGCAGCATACCAAAACTGAGAAGCGTGCTCGCCGCAAACGTTATAAGGAACGTGTTCTGGCGAGGATTCGTGACCTCAAGAAGAAAAAGAAGTAATATTCTGCACATGAGTTGCACCGGCATATAATGTCCGTTTTTCGCCTCGTCCAGCCTGGGGGACAGACTGGGCGGGGCTTGTTTATTTGATTGCATTTACAACTGCGCCGCATGATGACGGCAGCGAAGGGTTTTTGAGACCACGAATGGACAACGGCCTGTTCGGGAGCGGTTATGCATTCGTGGTTTGCAAAAACTTTTCAGCTGTGGCTGCGGCGCCACCACCAAGGAGAAAATCATGAGCAAGAAAAGCAATCGTGTCCCGACAACGTTGGCTTCGAAGAAAGAGGCACCGGTTAAGTATGTCTATTCTTTTGGAGGCAAAGATGCCGATGGTGATGCAAGTATGCGTAATCTTCTGGGGGGCAAAGGCGCAAACTTGGCGGAGATGAGCCGCCTGGGCTTGCCGGTGCCGCCGGGATTTACCATCTCCACCGAGTGCTGCACGGCGTATTTTGCCAATGGCGGCCAGTTCCCCGCCGGCCTGAAAGCGGAAGTGGAGAGCGCCTTGCGGAAAGTTGAAGCGAGCATGGGCTGCAAATACGGCGATCCCGATAATCCTCTGCTGGTCAGCTGCCGTTCCGGGGCTCGCAAGTCGATGCCCGGGATGATGGACACGGTGCTCAATATCGGTCTGTCCAGCAAGACCATCCCGGGATTGATCAAGGCGACCGGCAACGAACGCTTCGTCTGGGACTCCTACCGCCGGCTGATTATGATGTATGCAGATGTGGTGATGGAAAAGGCTGAGGGCATTGATCCGGTGGAGGGCAAAGGCATCCGCCGTTTGCTGGATGAGATGCTCGATCAGTACAAATACATCAAGGACTATAAATCGGATACGGAATTGACCGCCGCGGACCTTAAAGACCTGGCCATGGCTTTCAAACGCCGTATCAAGGAAGTCCTGGAAGTCGAATTTCCCGATGACCCGATGACCCAGCTTTGGGGCGGCATCGGAGCGGTTTTCAAGAGCTGGGTCGGCAAGAAGGCTGTATCCTACCGTCGTATTGAGGGTATTCCGGATGACTGGGGCACGGCGGTCAACGTCCAGTCCATGGTCTTTGGCAACAAGGGCGACTCCTCTGCGACGGGCGTGGCCTTTACCCGGAATCCGGCCACCGGCCAGAACAAGTTCTTCGGCGAATGGTTGCTCAATGCCCAAGGCGAAGATGTCGTCGCAGGCATCCGTACCCCCAGTCCTTTGAACCGTGAGACCAAGACTGAACAGAACAAGCACATGAAGTCCATGCAGGAACTCATGCCCGAGACCTACAAGGAACTGGTGGAAATCAGGAACACCCTGGAGAACCACTACCGTGATATGCAGGATATTGAGTTCACAGTTGACGAAGGGCGGCTCTTTATGCTGCAGTGCCGCAGCGGCAAACGTGGCGGCAAGGCGGCCGTCAATATGGCTCTCGATATGCTGGATGAGGGCTTGATCGATGAAAAGACTGCGGTGCTGCGAGTGCATCCGAATCAAGTGCTGGAATTCCTGCTGCCCATTATTGAGCCGGCAATTGAAAACAAGGCTGAACAGCTGATCAAGGGCTTGCCGGCCGGTCCCGGTGCCGCCTGCGGAGAAATCTATTTTACCAGCCATGATGCTGTGCAGGCTGACCGCCTGGGTAAGAAAGTCATCCTGGTCCGGGAAGAGACCAACCCCGAGGATGTGGAAGGCATGCGGGTCGCCGACGGAATTCTGACTGCCCGGGGAGGCATGACCAGCCACGCTGCTCTGGTCGCCCGCGGCTGGGGCAAGAGCTGTGTTGTTGGCGCCGCCTGCATGCAGGTGGATGCGGTGAACAAGACTCTGCGGGTGGGTGACAAGGTTTTCCGCGAAGGCGATCAGCTGACCATGAATGGTTCGAAGGGCATTGCCTATGAGGGCATCCTGCCGCTGGTGGAACCCACCGCCGGTGCCGATTATGCCCGCTTCCTGCGCTTTATGAGTCTGGTGGACAAGTACCGTACCATGGGAGTGCGGGCCAATGCCGACACCCCGGCCGATGCCAAGAAAGCGCGCACTTTCGGAGCCGAGGGCATCGGGTTGTTCCGTACCGAGCACATGTTCTATGGCGCGGACTCGGCCCAGCCGCTGTTCCTGCTGCGCAAGATGATCCTTTGCACCAACGCCAATGACCGCATCAACGTCCTCAAAGAACTCTTCCCGGCCATGAAAAAGGACATCAAGGATACAATGGCCGCAATGGATGAATTCCCGGTCACTGTCCGCCTGCTTGACCCCCCGTTGCACGAATTCGTGCCGCACTCGCATTTGGGCCGGCAGGAGCTCTCGGCCGCGCTGGGCATCGCTGAAGACGAGGTCCGCAAGCGGGTCGATGCGCTGGAGGAGAGCAATCCGATGATGGGGCACCGTGGGGTGCGCTTGAGTGTGACTTATCCTGAGGTTACGGAATATCAAGTTCGGGCCATCCTGGAAGCAGCGGCTGAACTGCTGCAGGAAGGGCACAAGATCGTGCCCGAAATCATGGTCCCCATCACCTGCGAGCTGCGGGAACTCGAGTATGTCCGCGATATCGTGGTGCGCGTCCACAGCGAAATACAGCGCCGTTTTGATTTGCCTGTTTTCGACTATAAGCTCGGTACCATGATTGAGATTCCGCGGGCAGCCTTTATGGCTGACAAGCTGGCCCAGGTGGCGGAGTTCTTCTCATTTGGAACTAACGACCTGACCCAGATGACTTTCGGTTTCAGCCGGGATGATACCGGCAACTTCATGGGGCCATATCTGGAGCAGCGCATCATTGATGCCGATCCGTTCCAGACTATTGACCAGGAAGGCGTAGGCGCACTGATCAAGCTCGCCGCTTCCGGCGGGCGGAAGACCAATCCCAAGATCAAACTCGGCATCTGCGGCGAACAGGGCGGCGACCCCGCATCGGTGGAATTCTGCCACCAGGTCGGGCTGACCTACGTCAGCTGTTCGCCTTTCCGGGTACCAGTAGCCAAGGTCGCAGCGGCACATGCTGCTATCAAGGCTTCCGGACGGGAAGAATAACAGTTCAGTGTCATAACCCGCCTGCTACGCTGGCGGGATAAAAAACAGGCTCTCCCGGGGTCATGCTCCGGGAGAGCCTTTCGCTTTTATGGCTTATTGTTATCAAAGGAGGCAGCGGTGCAGTGGGCAAAGTGCGGCTTGCTGTCGCACTTTGCCGGGGCGTGGCCCAGGGCTCAGTTATTGACTGTGACTTCCTGTTCCAGGGTCTTGAAAATCCGGGTCAAAGTCTGGCAGAGATTGACCACCTGGGCCTGGGCCTGGGCACGGTTGTTGCTCCTGAAACTATCCATAATGGCCACTGTCTGTTCGGACTGGTCCAGCAGTCCGAACAGACACCAGTTGCCCTTTCAGACGCTGCAGAATGGCGATAGTCTCCTCGGAGTTGCCCTGTTGCGAATAGGTGGCCAAATTGTCCAGGACCGGACGCCAGTCGGTCACAGTCTGGGCCAGAATCATCTTGATTTCACCTAGAGAAATCTGATACTGCTCCCGCATGAAATCGTGCATGCGCCGGACGATGGCACCTTCGGCAGTCTCCTGCGGCCCCATAGGCTCGCGGATTTTCCGTTCCGGGGTCATGCCGAGTGCGTCAGCGATGCAGAGCAGCAGCTGATCGCGTTCGAACGGCTTGGGGATGAATCCAGTCGAGCCGGCGCCCAGAGCCTGGTCGATATCCTCCTGGAAAGCCGAGGCGGTCAAAGCGATGATATGGGTCATACCGCTGTTGGGCAGTTTACGGATTTCGCGGATGGCGGTGTATCCGTCCATGATGGGCATTTGGATATCCATGAAGATAAGGTCGAAGCGCTGCTGCTGGCAGAGTTCCAGCGCTTCGCGGCCATTTACGGCGGTACGGTAGGGCAAGCCGACACTCTGGCAGATGGTCTCCAGCAAAAACAGGTTGGTAGGCGTGTCATCGACCAGCAGAGCCCAATGTTTTTTCAGTTCGGTACGGGGCAGGGTGATGCGGTAGAGCTCGGAGATACGCACCTGCTCTTCCGGTTTGGCGGGCATGAGCTGCAAGGTGAAGAAGAAGCATGAACCTTCACCGGGGCGGCTCTGCAGTGAGAGTTTACTGCCCAGCAGTTTGACCAGGGCCGCGGAGATGCTCAAGCCCAGGCCAGTGCCGCCATAACGGCGGGCAATCGTGTCATCCGCCTGGGCAAAGGGCTGGAAAAGCTTCTGCTGGATTTGGAATGGAATGCCCACGCCGCTGTCCCGCACCGCGAAGGCCAGACGCAGATGCTGATCGTCCTGGCTGTCCTGCTGACGGACTTCCAGGATGACTTCACCGCGATCGGTGAATTTTACCGCATTGCTGAGCAGATTGTCCAGGATTTGCCGCAGTCGGCCCGGGTCTGTGCGGACGATCAGCGGGTCCGCACCGGGGAAGTCAAGAATCACTTTCAGACTCTTGTTCCTGGCCAGCTGACGCGCAACCGCGATGCGTTCTTCCAGAAAATCACGCAAATCAAAAGCGATTTCCTCCAGCGCCAGCTGACCGGCCTGAATTTTCGAGTAATCAAGTACCTCATTGATGATCTGCATCAGGCTGCGGGCGCTTGATTCGATAATGCGCAAGTATTGTTTCTGTTGGTCATTCAGAGGAGTCTCGGACAGATTGCTGAGGAATCCGACCAGTCCGTTCAAGGGGGTGCGGATTTCGTGGCTCATGGAGGCAAAGAACTTGTCTTTGTGACGGCTCTTTTCCCGGAAGCGTTGAAACAGCAGCTCCAGGGCCTGACCTAAATCATGCAGCGCGGCCTGGTTGGCAGACTCGTCCTGAGGGGTAGCGGCACTGCCGTCACCTCTGCCCAAGTCATGCGACAGGGCAAGGTAGTTGGCCAGGATGCGCTGCCGGCGCAGTTTGGCCTGCAGGATGGTTCCGGCCAGGCCAGCCAGCAACGCCAACCCGACCCAGAACCAGAGATGAGCCAGAGTCCGGCAACGTTGCTCGGACTGGGCATGGCGCTGTTGCAGCTGCAGCAACTGGCCCTGTATCATTGCCAGCAGAATGCGTCCCTGCTCCTGGACTTTCCGCAGGCTGTGACGGCTTTCCGGACCGCCGCGCACATCCTGCATATTGCCCTCCATGGTCTTGACCTCATATTGCAGGTCGCGGATGAAATCTTCAGTCTCGCGGCTGTCCCGGCTGTTGTCAGAAAGCTGCTGCCAGAGGCCGTTCAGGGTGTCCCGGCTCTCCAGACTCTGGCGGAGAGCCTGTTTTTCATCGGCGATCGAGGCGCTTTTGCGGCTGTCCATCAGCTGTTGGGCGGAGTTGAGTTGGAGAAAGACTGCGGCCTGGGTCTGATGCAGCAGTGCACCCAGAGCGTTGCCCCGGCTCTGCTGGCGAACTTCAGCCTGAAGACCGAAATAAGAATACAGACTGATGACCAGCAGCAGGACCAGCAGGACTGTACAAATGGCAGTTGTTTTTTGCATGCAGGGTCTCCAAACAACAAGACCGCAGCGGAAGACTCTGCTGCGGCCAGTTGGTAAATAAATCCGCTGAATCGGTTAAGCTTATAAGCAGATGCTTAGAAGCAGAAATTCACGATGGGGAAGAATGGCACGGTGGATTTCGTGACGATGTTAAACAGGCCGATATGCATGCCGGTCAGGAATTCGCAGTAATTGACCAGACCGATCTGCACGCCGCGATGCTCCAGAGAAGCATTGAAAAAAGCGATTTCCAGTCCGCTGGAGATACCTTCGGTGAAATTGACCAGCCCGATATTTACGCCGTTGGAAGTACCGGCGAGATTCACCAAGCCGGCCTGGAAGCCTACATAATTATCAAGATTGCGGTTGAACAAGTTCACCTGCAGAGCCGAAGAACTGTTGTTGATGGAGGCGATTCCCAAATCCACCCCGGCGACTTTTTTGTTCCCGCCGTAAGGCAGATTCAACTTTACGCCAGAGATGTCGATGTAGTCAGGGACGAGCTGCACCCTGGGAGCCCAGATGCTTAATTGCAAGGCCGAGGTGTCGAACGAAAAAGCCGCAACACTGAACAGCAACCCCAACCCCAATAGTAGTTTCTTCATTGCAATGATTCTCCTAAATCAATTTTTTGAGTTCCGAGCATTAAATATATAGTCAAATATAAAAGGTAATCGCTAACTGGATTTTTGCCAGTCGAGACGCAGTTTTTTTTGTGTTACCTTTGTGTTTTCGATGCAAGTTAAGGCTCCTAAGGCAAAATCGCCAGGTACAGGGTGTCCCAAAAGCTGCATAGTGCTGTCGGACGGGTCGGACAGGTCGGACAGGTCGGACAGGTCGGACAGGTCGGACGGGTCGGACGGGTCGGACGGGTCGGACAGGTCGGACGGGTCGGACGGGTCGGACGGGTCG
>JAAZIZ010000033.1 GCA_012800565.1 Lentisphaerota bacterium | reverse complement strand
TTTTCACAAGAGCTTGCTCCTTCTTTTATCGAGTTTTGGTTTAACTAATAAAAGACAAGCTCTTGTGTTTTTTTCAAGTCATTGAAGACTTTTTATGCTCAGGTCCCAACTTTGAGACGCCAGCAATGTATTGTTCCCTGACAACCATGTCGACGACAGCGGCAAACCCAACAGCCTTTATGCCGCCTATTACCGGGTGGACGACCGGGTGCAATGATCTTCCCGGCCTGACGTATCAGAATGCCCATCAGGGATTGCCGGTGCCGCTGCGCCGGCAGGAAAAACAGGAGAAATTCTAATGCTGAAGAAACTGCCGCTGCTGTTGTGTTTGGCTTTTAATGCGTTATTGTGGGCGGCACTGGAGCCGCCTTTTCTGGGTGATGCACGTCCCCCGCGGCAGATTAAGATCGGCACCGCGCCAACAGTGACCCTGCAGCCGGGCCGCCCAGGCCAGGTCGAGGTGGTGGTGCATCCCGAGGCCGGTCCGGTGACTCGCTATGCCGCCCGGGAATTGACTGAATATCTCAGCCGGATATTGGAGCAGGAAGTGCCTCTGCAGTCATCCCCTGCGGATGGTGTGACTTCGCTGCTGGTGGGCATCTCGCCGTATTCGCGCCAGGCCGGTATTGACGACAGCCGGCTGTGCCGGGATGCCTTTATAATCAAGAGTATCGGTCAGGATATCTATCTGCTGGGGCGGGACGACAGCGAGGCCGATCCGGCTTCTAACGCACGCCGCAAAGGCGGCATCTGGGCTCAGTACTATGAGCGCGGCTCAATGTTCGCGGTCTATGATTTCCTGGAACGTTTCGGCCAGGTGCGTTTCTATTTTCCGCATGAGATGGGCGTACTGGTGCCGCAGGCACCGATAGCGCTGCCGGAGATCGACATCTACGATCGCCCCGACTGGGAGAGCCGGATGATTTCGCAATACTGCGGGCAGGGGCTGGAGGAAGAGCCCCAGGCAGAACTTTTTGCGGTCACCCTCACACCCTGCAAGAACCGCTGGGGGGCGTATCTGCGGCTGCAGACGAAATATGTGAACAACTGCCACGGCCTGGCGCTGTTGGGATATGCCGAGCGCTTCGGTGAAAGCCATCCCGAGTATTTCGCCCTGCGCAGCGACGGGCGACGCTACTGCGATCCGGCCATGCAGCACACCGGCCAACTCTGCTATAACAGCAATATCATGGAGGAAATATATCAGGATGCGCGGGCTTTTCTGACCGGGCAAAGCGCGGCCTCCCGCGGTGTCATCACGCGTTGGGGTGTGGTCTGGGACCCGACCGGTCATCAGCCCGGCATTTTCGGAATGATGCCCCAGGACGGTTTCAACCCCTGTCTGTGTGAAAAATGCCGGCCCATCAAGGAAGCAGGGCAGCAGGCGCTGAGCAATTTCATTTGGAGTAAAGTGGTGTGGCTTTGCCAGCGTCTGGCGGCAGATGGCATCGACGGATACGTCAGCAACATGGCCTATTACCCCTACAACCTGGTGCCGGAGGTTGAGATTCCGGAGAATGTCTTGGTGATGGTGGCGGTGCGTGGGGCCTGGATGCTTTCCAATCCAGTCGGATGGAAGCGTGATCTGCAGCTGGTCCGGGACTGGAATGCCAAGCTGGGGCGCCGCACCTGGCTCTGGAATTACAGTGGCAAATTCGGCAGCCTGGGCATGCCTACCATACCCTCATGGACACCGCAAGCAGTGGGAAAATTCTACCTTGAGATCGGTCCGGAAGTCCATGGTGCATTTATGGAATCCGAATGCGACAAGCAAATCTACCACGCTATGAATTACTATGTTTTCGGCAAAGTCGGCTGGGATAACCGTACCGATGTGACGGCGCTGCTGCAGGAATTCTATCAGCGCATGTTCGGTCCCGCAGCTGCGACCATGCAGGGGATTTTCCAGCGTTACGAGGAGCTCTGGCTGGAGAAAGTCGGCGGGCGCTGCATTGACACCCCGCTGGGGCCCACCAGCGCCCCGCCATCGGCCGCGGAATTGTGGAGCGACATCTATTCCGCGGCAGAGCTTGAACGTCAGGCTGCGGCCTACGCGCTGGCGGAAGAGCAGTCTGCAGGGGCTCCGGAGTACCTGGCCCGGGTGCGCTATATGCGCCAGCAGTTCTTGGAGCCGACGCTGGCAGCGGCGGCAGAGTACCGCTCTTTGAATGATGCGATCAGCTCTTTCCGGGTGGCGATCCCCATTCTGGCAGCTCCGCCTGCACTGGAGCTGGACGGGCAGGCCACGGAGGAATTCTGGAGCGCGGCCAGTGAACTGCATCTGCAGGCGCTGAAGAATCATCCTGTGGATGCACCGCGGTTGCAGAGCACGGTGCGGTTGGCTCAGGATGCGGAGCACATTTATATGTTCTACCACTGTGCCGAGCCGGAGCTTGCCGGGATGGTGGCCACGCAGCGGGAATTTGACGACCAGGAAATCTGGATAGACAACGGTCTGGAGATTTTCATCAATCCCAGCGGTGATCGCAAGCACTACTTCCAGTTCATCATCAATTCCCTCGGCTGTGTCAGCGATGCCTCCCGGACCTGTCTGGGCAAGAAGACCATCGGCGACTGGAGCTGGAACGGCAATCTGCGTGTCAAAATCGCCATCGTTGACGGCGCCTGGCAGGCAGAGATCGTGCTCCCGAAAGCCGGCCTGGGGGCTTTCGCGGAGGATGGCTGGGTCGCGAATTTCTGTCGCAACCGGGTGGTCGGCGGTTCCGAGCTCTACAGCTGGTCCCCGTTCCTGGAGGGAGGCTTTCACGAACTGGAGAATTTCGGCACCATTCTGAATGCCTTGCCGGAGGAGCGCTCGCTGGTACAGGATGGTACTTTTGCGGTTGAACCGCAAGGGCACAACGTGTTCGGCAAATGGATCAGCGATTACCGTACCCGGCCGGGGACGCATATCTCACTTGACCGCAGTACCTTTGTGTTCGCCGACCGCAGCTTGCGCCTGGAGGCCGAGCAGGGTTGTCTGTTCGGCGCGGCGCAGTACCTGCCTGAGCTCAAGCCCTCGACCAAGTACCGTCTCTCATTCTATATCAAATACCAGGATATCGTGCCGACGGCCAAAGGCGGCGGCGCGAACATGAATATCTGGAGCGACCGTAATCTCTGGTTCCCGCAGAACTTTTACATCGGCACCCGGGACTGGTTCCGGCAGAGCTTTGAGTTCACCACTGGCCCTGAGACCAACCGTGGTAAAAACAAATCCTATATCAAACCTTATCTGCTCAATGCCACCGGCATCGTCTGGTTTGACGGCATCACTCTGCAGGAAATCCCAGAACCCTGAGGAGACAATGCGCCTGCTTTTGAATATTGGCAACACCCATACCCAGATCGCTCCCGAGACTGAACTGGGAGTGGGTGAAATCAGCATCCTGGACAGCTCCCGCCTGCTGGAAGTCCTGCCGGCGTTTCTGCAGCGCCAGGATGAGCCCCAGTGCCGATTGCTGGCTGCTTGCGTGGTGCCGGCGCTGCGGCAGGCATTGCAGGAATGCTTCGGGGAACGCATCGCTTTCGTGTCCTGCAATGCATATCCTAATCTGGATTTTTCCGGTTACGACACCACTACCCTGGGGGCCGACCGCATCGCCAATGTTGCCGCCGCAGCGCACTGCTGCGGCGGAGCGCCGGTGCTGGTACTAGACTGCGGCAGTGCCATCACCAGTGAGGCAGTCGCACACGGGACATTGTTCCGCGGCGGGGTGATACTGCCTGGTCGTGCGCTACAGCGCCGCGCTCTGGCAGCTTTTACCGCTCAGTTGCCGGAGATACCCATGGATGAAGATATTCCCACCCCTTTCGGGACAAATACCGCCCAGGCTATCAAGGCCGGCATTGACCTGGGACTGCTCGGCGCAGTCCGGGAAATTATTGCCCGCACCCGGAATATGCCGGAATTCGCCGCCTGCAGCGTACTGGCGGTCGGTGGAGACGCCCAGTTTTTTATCAGAAACATCCCCGGATTGATAGCCGGACCGGCGGATTTTACCCTGCAGGGCGTGCGCCTGGCCCAATTGTGACAGATTGTCGCACTGAGACAAGGGGCTGAGCCAGCAAATGGCACAGTACTGGCGCACTTTTTGTCTCCTGGCACCAAAAACACTTGCCTTAAAACTTGGCATGGCGATTGCTAGTATTCTATCTGTATGTTTTTTTTCAGCACACAGAAGAGGAAATCGACATGAGCAAAATATTAGGCATAGATTTAGGAACTACGAACTCCTGTATGGCAGTTATGGAAGGCGGCGAACCGGTTGTGATTCCGAACGCTGAGGGCAGCCGCACGACCCCGTCGGTAGTCGCGTTTACCAAGAATGGTGAGCGTCTGGTAGGCGCTCAGGCCAAGCGTCAGGCGGTGACCAATCCAACCCAGACGATTTTTTCCATCAAGCGTTTCATGGGTCGGAAATTCAGTGAAGTGCAGGGTGACATTGGCCTGGTTCCATACAAGCTGGTTGAGGCCAAGAATGGCGATGTGCATGTGCAGATCGGCGACAAAAGTTATTCTCCACCCGAGATTTCGGCCATGATTCTGCAGAAGCTCAAAGCCGATGCAGAGGCATATTTGGGCGAACCTATCCTCGAAGCGGTGATCACGGTTCCGGCTTATTTCAATGACAGCCAGCGCCAGGCCACCAAGGATGCCGGGCGCATTGCCGGCTTGGAAGTCAAGCGTATCATCAACGAGCCTACTGCGGCTTCGCTGGCCTATGGCTTGGACAAAAAGAAAGACGAAAAGATTGCGGTCTACGACCTCGGCGGCGGAACTTTCGATATTTCGATTCTGGAGCTCGGGGACGGTGTTTTTGAAGTCAAGGCGACCAACGGCGACACGCATTTGGGCGGTGATGATTTCGACGAGGCAGTAATCAACTGGCTGGTGAGCGAATTCAAGCGTGATAATGGCATTGACCTGCGACAGGACCCGATGGCGTTACAGCGTCTGAAAGAAGCCGCTGAGAAAGCCAAGTGCGAGTTGTCGAGCAGCAACAGCACAGAGATCAACCTCCCGTTCATTACTGCGGACCAGTCTGGTCCCAAGCATCTGACCCAGAGCCTGAGCCGGTCCAAATTAGAGCAGCTGACTGAGGACTTGGCGGAGCGTTCGACTGCTCCCTGTCTGAATTGTCTGCGTGACTCAAGCCTGACTGCCTCTGAGATCAACGAAGTCATCCTGGTTGGCGGCATGACCCGTATGCCGCGCATTCAGAAGCTGGCTGAGGATATATTCAAGAAAGTCCCGAACAAGGGTGTGAATCCTGACGAAGTGGTCGCGGTTGGCGCAGCCGTGCAAGGCGGTGTCTTCCGGGGTGAGGTCAATGATGTGCTGTTGCTGGATGTGACGCCGTTGTCCCTGGGTATTGAGACCTTGGGCGGGGTGTTCACCAAGCTGATCGAGCGCAACAGCGCGATTCCGACCCGCAAGAGCGAAATTTTCAGTACTGCTTCGGACAGCCAGCCCTCGGTTGACATCCATGTCCTGCAGGG
>JAAZIZ010000392.1 GCA_012800565.1 Lentisphaerota bacterium | reverse complement strand
CTTAACAGTGCAACCTCTCCAAGGCGACACGATACCTTACGCCCGGAAAACTTTTTTGCAAACCGGGCAGGCGAGAAAAAGAAAATATCAATTTCTGATTCTTTGGGACTGGTGAAATCAGCACCATTCGCAGAGTTTTACTTTCATTTTGTCTGACTGTGATTATATTAATTGACAGTGTACAGCCTTAAATACCCCAGCTTATATTGATAGACCAGTAGGCCCAGTATGGGAAAACATCTGTATCTTTCTCTGACGCCGGAGGTTCTGGGTGCCAGCCAGCTTGAATCCGAGGCGTTAGACGCATATTATATGACTATATCGACTGGCTCAATCCGGCCAGTTTCTCCTGCCGGACCAGCAAGAAAAGCATATTCTGCGGCCCCCGGGACGCACTTGCCATTTACCGCCTGCCGCCGATCGGGGAGCAGAAAACAAAGTATTATCAATGCTGGTGTTCCATCAACATGTATAAGTGCATGTATAATTATAAGTGAGTATCCCATTCCATCCACCCCAATCGAGGAAAAAAAGTGAACACAAACATTTGGCTCTATGCCGGCCTGGTCTTCGGTGCCCTCTCAATCCTGGCTGCTCTCGCCACTTACCGCAATGTACTTCAATACGATCCGGGCAGTGCACGGGCCCAGGAGATTGCTGGCTGGATCCGGGCCGGCGCTTCCACCTACCTGAAACTCCTCTACAACACCCTGATTGCCATCTCAATCATTCTGGGCATCATTCTCGCAGTAGTCTTTTCCGGTATGGAAAAGCAGAATCATGGTCTTATGACTGCCGCCGCATTTGCTTTCGGTGCTCTCTGTTCGGCGCTGGCCGGTTGGCTGGGCATGAAAGTCGCGGTCGAGGCTAATGTGCGCACCGCGGTGGCCTGCAAAGAAGGCATACCACAGGGATTCAATGTCGCCTTCAAAGCCGGGTCGGTCATGGGTCTGGCCATGGTCGGAGTAGCAGTCTTTGGGATGTCACTGCTGTATCTCATCTGGCGGGACGTTGAAATCATCCTGAGCTTCAGTTTCGGCGCATCACTGCTCGCGCTGCTGGCCAAGGCCGGCGGAGGCATCTACACCAAAACTGCTGACATCGCTGCTGACCTGGTCGGTAAAGTCGAGGTCGGCATACCGGAAGACGATCCGCGCAATCCGGCGGTGATTGCTGACAACGTCGGCGACAACGTCGGTGACGTCGCCGGCATGGGGGCAGATATCTTCGACAGCTACGTCGCCGCGGTCGTGGCCTCAATGCTGCTCGGCGCTTCCTTTTTTGCCTCCGGCAAGGTCGGCATCCAATACGTGCTCCTGCCGCTGCTGCTCTGCGTCATCGGTATCATTGCCACCTTTATCGGCCTGCCTTTCGTACGCGTCGGCAAAGATGACAAGCCGGGACGCGCCCTGAACTTCAGCACCGTATTCACCTGCATCCTCTTCGCCGTGCTGTCCACCATCTTCTTTGTCGTCGTCAACGCCTTGTCCGGCGGTGATCCCAGCAAGAGCCTCAACTGGGGTGCCTTGATCTCAACAGTCGCCGGGCTGCTTATCGGGGTCATTATCGGCTTTACTACGGATTATTTCACCAACGACGAACATTCCCCGGTCCGCCAAGTCGCCAAAATTTCCGGTTCTGGCACTGGTCTGACTATTATCACCGGTTTCAGCTATGGTTTGATTTCCATTGCACCGGCCATTGTCGGCATTGTCGCGGCCATGATTACCGCCTACCTGTCCTCGCAGGCTTTCGGTCTGCCTGGGATTTACGGGGTCGGGCTGGCTGCAGTCGGCATGCTGTCCCTGACCGGCAGCGTAGTCTCAAACGACGCCTATGGTCCGATTGTTGACAACGCCAAAGGGATTGCTGAGATGTCGGGCATGAGCCATGAGGTTGTGGACCGTGCTGACGTCCTGGATTCAGCCGGCAACACCGCCAAAGCCATCACCAAGGGCTTTTCCATCAGTGCTGCGGCCCTGACAGTTCTGGCCATGTTTGCTGCCTACAGCGAGGTCATTTCCACCTATTCCCAGAAAGACTTCATGCTGGACCTTCTGGACCCTCTGGTGCTCGCCGGAGTACTGCTGGGCTGCGTAGTACCGGCACTGTTCAGTGCTCTGCTGATGTTGTCGGTCACCAAAAACGCCTTTACCATGATTGAGGAAATCCGCCGGCAGTTCAAGGCTGAACCCGGCATCCTCAAGGGGACAGTCCTGCCTGATTACACCCAATGTGTGGCCATCGCCAGTTCCGGTGCCCTTAAGGCATTGATCGGGCCGGCGTTCTTGGCGGTCGTTTTCCCGCTGCTGGTCGGCTTCATTCTCGGCCCCGGCGCACTGGGCGGCTTCTTGGGCGGCGCGATATTCACCGGAGTGGTTTTCGCCCTCCTGATGTCCAACGCCGGCGGCCTCTGGGACAACGGCAAGAAATACATCGAGGCGGGTAATTTCGGCGGTTCCGGTTCCGAAGCTCACAAGGCGGCGGTTGTCGGTGATACTGTCGGTGACCCTTTCAAGGATACCGCCGGTCCCTCTCTCAATACCCTCATCACGGTTATGAGCCTGGTCTCCAGCCTCTTCGCACCCCTGATTGCCAAATGGCATATCTTCGGATAACAGCAACAGCGCGGTTTTAACCGAGTAATTTCCACAGCAGCGGCAGCCTTTTCAGGCCGCCGCTGTTTTTTTATCCTCCGGCCCCGCTCAGAGCACCACAGCGGCGGAGCAAAAATTTGTCTTTTCCCGGCGGCGCCGTGGGCAAAACGCCCAACCCCGGGCGTACGCAATGCAGCCCCCGGTTATTGGAACACTGCTTCTCCGAAGCACTCCGGGTCATGGAAGCTCATCGTCTCCAGGTTGGGTGACCAGAGTGACAACTCCGGCATGCCTTTGCCGTCGTTGTAGTCGGTACGCCCGACGTTCAGGCACCAGACCGTGCCCGGAGTAGGCGGCTCGGCTGAGATCGTTGCCAGAGGCAGAGTCAGGACGGAATACCAGTTATCACCGTCCCGGGAGGTGGTATAGCTCCACTCGCCGTTCCAGGACGGGTCAAACTTATTGAAGAGCGGATTCAAGGCATCCTTGATCAGCCCCCGCGCCGAATCGTAGGTGGACTTCGCGACCGGGTTCCAGATCAGATGGTAGTAGATTTCGCGTTCGCCGTAGGGATCAACGAAGAACTCCAGGCAGTCCTGACCAGTTGCGCCGCCATCATGCCCCTGGGGCAAATAGGTGCGGGAAGCCGGCAGCGCCGCCTTGAAAGCGACGTAGATATTCTTATCATCGTAGAGCATCTTGAAACTGGTACCGAGTTTAAGCGAACCAAGCTGGATGCCGCTCAGCTCCGTCGCCGGGACTTTCTCCCACGCGCCAGCATTGAAATCGTCGAGTGCACCGTCATTCCTGCGGCAGACCGTGACCCGCTGCATGAGTTTACCCGGCAGCACTCCGTTCTCACGCAATAGCGGGATATTCCAGGCGTATGGTGCCCCCAGAGGTGCGGCCAGTTCACCGTTGCGCAGCAAGTCCGCCTTGGTGGTGGAACCACCCCGGAACGACAATTCCGGCCAGTCGGGGAGCGGCTTTTTCTTGCCCTTGTCATCGAAGTATGAGTCGATCATCTGATTGCGTGCCTCGACTCTTTGCGCCAGAGTCTCGAAAGAATTGCGGTCCGGGCTGATCCGGTAGGCATGATACAAGTGGACGATTTCCGCCAGATTTTTCAGATAGTCGAATTCCAGCCGAACCAGATGCAGGCGGCGTTTCACCTTGGCGTTGACGGCGAGTTTTTCGGCCCTGGTCAGGTGCTTATCCATGGTCATCAACAATTCAGGCGTATAGACGAAGCCGAGGTACGCACGGGGATTGCGCGGCAGCGTCGTGCGGAGCCCATCAAGCTTATCGAAAGGACGCAAGCGGTCGTGGAGCATGGCAAAGAATTGCACCATCGGGGCGGCGCTTTCGCCGTAAGCCGCGTGATAGAAATCCTGTTCCAGCTGCCGGAAGTCCTGGCTCGGGTCGTCCCACATCTTGCCGTAGACGTAATAAGCCGGCCCCTCCAGGCCGAATGAGGCGCCGAAACCGCAGCGATAGACGCCTTTGATGCCAAAACGGGCGAAGCGCTGCACCTCTCCAGCCAGGAATTCCGGGGAGTGCATCGGGGTAAACCCGGGGAGTTTGTAACTGCCCCAGTGATAGACATAGCTGGTGTATCCCTGCGGCACGGTGATTTTACTCCAGGCCTCCAGATCGCTGGGAGAGTATGCGCATAGTTCAATCATGGTGTTGGGAGGAAACCGGTTGAAGGTTTTAGGCGGCTGCCAGGTCGGGCCATAGCAAATGATCAGCACCTTTTTGTCCGGCATTTCCCGGTACAGCCGGGCGGCGATGTTGCGATGCAGAATCCAGAGTTTTTCCCCCTCATCACTGACCCCGAACAGATTTTTGCACGGTTCGCACTGACAGGGGCTATAACCGTCTGTTTGAGCCAATTCGACTACTTCTGCTCCGGCCTCAAGGCGCTTTTTCGCTTCCAGATAGATCAACTCCTGCACCTCCGGATTGGAAATGCAGAGATGATTTCCCGTCGAAATCCGTTTATTGCCGCGCAGGGCGAAGTACTCCGGATGGGTTTCGCCGTAAACCTTGGCCGGCACCGCCGAGTAATAGCTGTGCCCGCCGTAGAGGCTGAAGCCGGCAATCCCGAAGTCGTTGTTGGACATCGAGTAGATCATTTCATACTGGGCGCTGGTGGCCATGCGCAGCAGCGGCGAAATCTTGAGAGTGAGATTGGCGGGCACACTGATGCACCCGCGCTTCGGAGTGCTGCGGCCAGTCTCGCCGGGCAACAGAATCTTGGTGCCGAGAAATTTTTCCATAAATGCGACTGTGCTCTTGACCGACCCCAGATAGTAGAAGCGGAACGGGACGAGTTTGGGGTTGCTTGCGGGCGCATCATTGCCGGCCAGAAAGATATCCCCATTGCGTTCGGCTATGAAGAAGTCATAGTTCTTGCATTGTGTGGGCTTCAATCCGGCCGCCTGGGTGGCGCGGCAGTTGCCGATGCAGATCGCGCGCTTGCCCGGGGTGCGCTTGGACTCGGCCACAATCGGCAGGCTGACTTCAGAGCCTTCGAGGAATGCCGATTGCAAGGCGGTGGCCCCCTGGCGCAGATAACGATTGATATTGGGATTGCCGGCGTCATCCGGCAGGACAATTTCAAAATCGCTCTTCCCGTCAGCCACAATTATGGTATCGGGAACAGTTACTTTGGTTGCGGTGCAGGCGCCCAGCAACAATGCGGCCAGGCCGAGACAGAGGCTCAGGAGTGATTTAGGACAATGTGGGATTCTCATGCTTCAGGAACTCCTTGGTTATTCATTTTTTATTCCAGAATCAAGCTTCCGGCTCTGTCGCAGGGATTGCGCCAATTGGTCTGCAGGTGATTGTACTCCCAGATAAAGCCGTACTGTTGCGAATATTGGCAGTATACGTTGAATTCCAGGGTCATTCCCTTGACCGGCTGGATACCGGTAATGCTCCAGGGAATGGTGACAAGCGTTTCATCATTTGCATCCTGGGTGATGGTCAGGCCGCCTTTGCTGACCTCACCGTTGTACTCATCGCCCGGCGCACCGTCAACGCCGAAAGTCTTGGTGCGGGTAGTGTAATTTTGCCAGCCAGTGTTGCCCTGAAAACGCTTGCGCCAGCCATCCTGACCGAGGAAAATCCGGCAGAAGACCGGGACACGTTTTTGCCCTTCGTCCTTGATTGCCGGCGGCATGCCCTTGGGCAAGGACAGCTTGACCTGCAACGCTTCCTCCGTCCAGGTGCAGCTAAGGAAAAACGGATGCTCCCAGACCTCGTTTTGAGCGTTGGATTTCGGATTGTACCCAATCAGCTGCTGGGGATTTTGCCCGGTGTGCAGAGTGCGGCCGCAGGGATTCACCCCGCTCGCCAGGATCGGCTCAAGGTTCTTGCGGAAAGGGAAATTGATGATCGCCCGCAGGCGGCCGTTGTCTTGAATCTGTTCCGGGGTATTGCCGGCGTAAGGCAGCATTTCCCCGATTTTGGCACAGCGCTGGCCGGATTTATCCCAAGGCAACGCGGCGATAAACTCCGCCCGCGCCTGTGAACGGAGCAGCAAATCGCGAAAATTGGCCGCGGTCGGGGCGCGGTTCACCTGGTCCATCGCGGCGAGTGTTCGCAGAGTGACTTGCAGATAATCAAAATTGTTGCGCAGGATGGGAAGGAAGAATTGGGCGTTTTCATCTTGAGGCCACTTCTGTTCAGCAGCGCTGAGCAGTGCTTCCAGCTGGTCGAGGACCGGCAGGGGCCAGCGTGCGAGCAGCAGCGCTACCGGCTTGGTATGCGTGGGGCGCCGGTTGGCCAGCAAGTCGGGATCGTTGAAATCAAGTTCAACGCCATACGGATTGTCGCCGGCGACCTGCATCCGTTCATTGAGCAGCTGATAAAAGCGCTCCATTTCCGGCGCGGCGGGGCCGAACAGACGGCGGCAGAAGTCATGCAGCAGCGCGCCAGCCTCCCGGGTGGGATCGGCGATAATCTGGTTCCAGGCGTAATAGAACACGCCATCCAGGCCGAAGTTGTCGCCCCAGCCACTGCGGTAGACGCCCTGAATCTTGTCGCGGTGCAGATTGCGGGCATGAGTGCTGACCATCGCCAGAGAATGCTTGGGGGTGAAGCCCATCTCGTTGAAACTGCCGAAGGTATAATCATAGCAGATAAAACCGCCGGGGACAGTATAATCCTCCCATATCTTCATGGAATCGAAGACCCACGGCGCCAAGTCGATGCAGGCATTGGCCGGGAAAGTCCGGAAAGTTCGCGGGGGAGTGCGGGTCGGGCCATAGGCGATGATGCATACCTGCTTGCCGGGACGCAATTTCAAAACCTGCTCGGAGATATTGCGATGGAGTATCCACAACATTTCGCCAGGTTCTGTGACGTTGAACAGGTTTTTGCAGTTGTCGCACTGGCAGTGCCGGTATCCGTCGGTCTGGGAGAGCTCAACCATCTGATAGCCCTGATCAAGATGCCTGATCACCTCTTCCAGAATAAGTTTCTGCACCTCGGGATTGGATATGCACAAGTGCCCATGGGTCGAACGCTTGCCGTCCAGCAAGGCGAAATATTCCGGGTGGATTTCAGCGTACTGACTGTGCGGCACTGCCTGATAGTAATTATGCCCGCCGTATTCGCCATACCAGGGGGCGCAATAGTGACCGTTGAAAACGTCGTAGTACAGTCCGTGCTGGCGGCCGATGTTAAAGGTGACCGCCGGGGCATGGGCATAGCGGAAATCGTCTGGCACTTCAATGGCGGTTTTAGGCTCGACCGACAACCCGACAAAGCGCGGCCCGGGGAAGAGGAACTCTGCGGCACAGAAACGGCGCAGGAACTCTGCTGCCGCGCGGGCTTCGCCCATCTCGTAATATCGGTAATGGTTAGTGTCTCTGCTGACGTACTTTTTATTCGCACCGAACAGATAGAGGTCCTGGCCGCG
>JAAZIZ010000391.1 GCA_012800565.1 Lentisphaerota bacterium | reverse complement strand
GTGAGAGCAATCAGCAGTGACCTCTCCCATTCTGCTTTAATTTTTGCTAGCTTAATCATAATCGCTTATCTGGGTCCTGTCTGGACTTCTTTCTCCGGCACTTCAGGCACCTGGAGGCAACAGTTGCATGGTCCGGCGTGGAGTAGCCTTGATGGCCTCGGCATTGGGGCGATAGAAAGCCGAGCAGACGATGGTTATTTCCAGCGAATCGCTCACCAGCAGGGAATCATTTTCCCGCAAATTTCTCTTCGGATCAGGCACCTGGGTCAGTATTTCCATCTGCTGCACCGGCATAAATACCGTATCGCTCTGCAACGCTTTGACAAAATTTGCGAACTGGGCGAATTTTCCTCTCAGGCAGACCCGTACCGGTATTTCCAGCAGATACGGGGTCTTGTCTTCCTCATTCAGGATGTACGATTTGATGGGCAATGCAGTGATTTTTGCGCCTGGGTGGGGATATGGGGGCGCCGTCCTGATTTTCCGGTCTACTGCGATATTCAGCTTGTGTTCCAGGGCCAGATTGACTAACTTTTCCGTGGTCCAGAGCTTCAGCAGCATCTGGTATTTGCTGCTCTCTGCGGTAGCCTCATCCATACCATAGATGTTCTGCACCAGATAAATGCCGGGTTTCTTGTTCTGAAACGAAAAATCCATCCGGTCGAATTGATCCTTGTATTCGATTTGCGAGGCTTTTTCCATGAAATTGGCAGCACTGCCGTATTCGTCATTAATGCGCTCATCAAACATGCTGGTCGCCCGGCGCAACGCATCATCGGTGAAATTGCGCAATCCGCCATCCTTGCCATCCAGCTCCTTGTTGTACTGTGCCAGCAAAGACTTCAGACGTTCGGAATCCTTGGGCCAGGAGCTCTCCTGCAGCTTTTTGTCAGCAGACGCAAATTCATCTCTGGTATCGCGCAAGTTCTTCCATTTCGGATGCAGGAAGACCAGATACACGAAAGCGGCAAACAGCAGAGCAGCCAGCAACACCATAAGGATATTGCGGTGCGTTTCAGGCCATTCGTGATAACGGTGTCTCATAATCGTAAATTCTGTTCCGGAGCAGTAATGGCAAAGTCAGGCTGCAGCAGACAGCTTCAGCGGCGACGGCGTTTAGGGGGCGGAGGCGGCGCAGGAGCCCGGACCACGGAACTCTTGAAAGGCAGCTTAAGCCGGAAATCGACATCCCCGGAATCATCATCCCGGACCGGGCGACCACGCCGGGGCGACTGGGCCGACTGGGCCGACTGGTTC
This sequence comes from Lentisphaerota bacterium, assembly GCA_012800565.1. Classification (GTDB taxonomy): domain Bacteria; phylum Verrucomicrobiota; class Lentisphaeria; order Oligosphaerales; family Oligosphaeraceae; genus JAAZIZ01. The sequence goes on along the minus strand of JAAZIZ010000391.1, from coordinate 791 downwards.
TCGAACAAATCCTGCCAGGGCTTGAACACTTTCAGGGCATGCTCCTCATCCCAGTCGCTGAACCAGTCCGCGCCGGTAAAAAGACTGCCCGCATTGAGACTGTCCAGGATATCCTTGGGAACTTCATACTTGGCTTTCCCAGGCTGCCGCGGTGAAAATCCCCCCACCACCATCTGCTGCAGGAGTTCCATCTTGAAAACCGGTATCAGTTCCGTCTCTGGTGTGCTGCTGGGAGCAGTTTCGGCAGGTGTCTTGCCCGGAATCCGGAAAATTCCGCCGCTCTTGTTGTCGGCGGGAGCCGGCGGCGGGGCATTCCGGTTGGCCATAATACCGGCGGAACGGCGATAACTGAATTCATCAGCGATGTAAATGCACCAGCCTGCATTGCTGGACTCCTGCGGGACCATCGCCCGCTGCAGCTCATCAATGGTGCTTAAAAAGCGCCAGCCGCGGGTGCCGTATTCCACCAGCGGCACCAGCATGCGCTGACAATGGCCGATCTGAACCAGGCAGTCATCCAGTTTCGGAACCAGATTGCGGCAGACATTCAACTCATTCAGGTGCTCCTCCAAGGCCGCCTGTTCATGCACGAGATGGAAATAAAAACCAGTCAAAGCCCCCGCCAGAATCAGCAATAACAACGCTGCCGACCAGAGCAGATACTTGCAGCGGGCCATCTTCGACTGCTGCCAGCGCAACAGTTCCGGTATCAGCGAGACCCGGTAATCTGCCGCATTGAGACCTTGCAAAGCCAGCCCGAAAGCAATACTCAGATCAGGATTGATATCCGC
>JAAZIZ010000032.1 GCA_012800565.1 Lentisphaerota bacterium | reverse complement strand
CTCCGCCACCCAAGCCTCCGCTGCCTGCCCCCACCCCCCTCAAGCCTCCACCGCCCAAGCCTCCACCGCCTGCGCCCGCACCGCCCCAGGCTTCAACCACTAAGCCTCGGGTTCCGTCTTTGGATGAGCGCTTGCGGGCGGCCAAAGTCCAGGGAACAGCGGCACCTGCGAACAGAACCCCGGCGCGTTCCGAGTCGAGCAGCAATATTCGCAGCCGACTGCTGCGTAATGTCTCCAAGTCGGTCAGCACCTCCCGCAGCTCCTCGTCCTCGTCCGGCGGTTCCTCGTCCGGTGGTGCCATGACTCTGGCTGAGCGCGAGGCGATATACTATGCCGATCTGGTGGTAAATCCCCGGCTGACACCGATTTGGAACGAGGTCGGTCCTTCCCGGGGAGACTTGGGCGAGGTACAATCCTCCAGCGTGGAGATTGTATTTACAGTTTTGCCCAACGGCAGAATTACCCTGCCGCGTATTTCGCGCCGCTCTACTTCTGCAGCCATGAATCAGGCTGCGGAGGCGTTGCTGCAGCGCATTCAAGGCCTGCAGCTGCCCAGCCTGGCGGAGTCCGGCATCAAGTCGACGAAGCTGAACATCCGCATCACTTTAAACGCACAAGCAGCGCAGGGATAGATGGTTCCCCAGTTATCCCGCCGCTCCCCGATGGGCAGTTGTTTCCACCGAGGAGATGCCGGTCTGCGCTGCCGCCTTTTTCTCGCTGACAATTGTTGCCAACGGGCTTGCTTTTTGCCGTCGGGGCCAGCAATGACTGGCATTTGCCCGATCGAGCCGCGTAACGCCGGAGATTATGATGGATAAAAATTCAGTTACCAGGGAAATCGATTGGTTATGCTATCATGCAGTGCAGGAGGGATTGCTTGATCCCCCGACCTGTGTGGCGGTGATGGAGGCCTTGGAAGAAAATAAAGTCATCCCGGAAATGCAAATTTTCCTGGAAGTAGTGCAGCAGAATAATCTCTGCAGCGATTATGCCCAGCTGCAGAATCTGGCTGCCATGGCGAAAGAGGAGGCCAAGGTATTTGCCCCGCCATATAGCATCTTTGCTGCGGAAGCTCCAGAGCCTACCGCGCAAAATGAACCGGCAGCGGTCGAAAGGCCAGACGAGAATGCTGCTCCCGCTGCCGTCAAGACCGAAGCGCTGCCGGAAATCAACGCTCTCCCGCCGTTGCCGGACAGTGATGCGGATTGGCTGAATGGCTGGCCGGTGCTGGCCGAAGTCGAAAATCTGCCCCTTGAGGGACAGAGGAAGCTGCTGGCTGACTTCCTGAGCCGGGGCCGCCAGTGCCAGTGCAGCGATATCCATATCTCAACCGGAGCATATCCATTCGTGCGCCGCTTCACCAAAATTTATCTTCTGCCCGGGCAGCAAGTACTCACTGCCAAGGCTGCTGAGATGCTGAATCTGTGCCGCCTGGATGACGAACAGCGGCAGCAGTTCGAGGAAGAGCATGAGCTTGATTACAGCCTGAAAATCTCGGACCAGGAGCGCTACCGGACTAACGTGATGAAACAGCGCCTGGGCGTGGCCGGCTCATACCGGGTTATCGATGCCGCCGTCAAGAGCATCACTGAACTCGGCTTCAGGAATCCCGAGGTCATCGAAAAACTGACCGCCCATAACCAGGGGCTGGTCCTGATCACCGGCCCGGCCGGCTGCGGCAAATCCTCGACCCTGAATACTCTGGTCGATTTCATCAATCGCAACCGCGAGGACCACATTATCACCATTGAAGACCCGATTGAAGTCATCCACCGTCCCATAAGATGCAATGTCACCCAGCGTGAACTGGGGCGCCATACCAAGAGCTTCAGCAATGCCTTGCGGGCAGCCCTGCGCGAGGACCCGGATATCATCGTCATCGGTGAGCTGCGGGACCTGGAGACCATTGAGATGGCTATCCGGGCGGCCGAGACCGGACATCTGGTTTTCGGTACCCTGCATACCAGCAGCGCACCCTCGACCATGGACCGGGTGCTGGACGTCTTTCCTCCTAATCAGCAGTCACAAATCCGATCGATGGTGGCGGAGAGTCTGAAAGCGGTCATCTGCCAGCAGCTGCATCCAAACCACGATGACACCGGCGTGTGCATGTCTGCCGAAATCCTGCTGAGCACCCTGGCAGTATCCAACCTGATCCGGGAAGGCAAGACTTACCAAATCCATTCAACTATCCAAACCAGCCGCAATATCGGTATGAGCACCATGGAGCAGAGTATGTTCGACCTCTTCATGGATGGCAAACGCAGCTTTGAACAAACCCTGCCCTATATCAAGACCCCTGACCTGGTTCGGCAGATGCAGGCCAGGGAAGCACAGAATTTCAGTCAAGGCAGGCACGGCTGAAGCGGCAGCCGGAAAAGGAGTATATGATGGTGCATTTGGATGATCTACTGCGGCAGATGATTGAGCTGGGTGGCTCGGACCTGCATTTGTGCTCTACCATGGTACCGAAAATCCGCCAGCATGGCAATCTGGTGCCGCTGCCCGAACGGGACCCCATCCCGCCCGAGGAGATGATGCATATCCTGCAAGAAGCCGCTCCGCCGGTGCGCTGGGAATGGTACGTCAAAAACTTGGATATGGACTATGCCTATGAAATCAAGGACTTGGCCCGTTTCCGGGTGAACTACATGAACAACTACTATGGTCCGGGCGCGGTGATGCGGGTGATTCCCACGAAAATCATGTCCATTGATGCCTTGAACCTCCCCCCCATTCTGCGCAATATCTGCGAGAACAAGAACGGACTGGTGCTGGTGACCGGGCCGACCGGCAGCGGCAAATCCACTACCCTGGCGGCGATGATTGACTACATCAACGACACCCAGGCCAAACATATCATCACCATTGAGGACCCCATCGAATTCGTGCATCCGAACAAACATTCCGTAATTGTCCAGCGCGAGGTCGGCCCGGATACCAAAAGCTTCGGGGCTGCTTTGCGGGGAGCCATGCGGGCCGACCCGGACATCATCCTGGTTGGCGAAATGCGCGACCAGGAGACCATCAACCTGGCTCTGACTTGCGCCACCATGGGAATCCTGGTCTTCGGCACACTGCATACCAATAACGCCCCCAAGACCGTTGACCGGATCATCGACTCTTTTCCGTCTGACCAGCAGCCGCAAATCCGGGCTATGCTGGCGCAGTCCCTGGCCGCAGTCGTGTCGCAGCTGCTTTGCCGTACCGCCAGCGGCAAAGGGCGCGTCGCCTGCCATGAAGTGCTGCTGCGCAATGATGCTCTGCCTGCGACTATCCGCGAAGGTGCCATTGCCAATATCCGCAGCATCATTGAGCAGTCCTCCGGGGCCGGGATGCAGAGCATGGACAATACCTTGATGAAGATGTTCAAGGAAGGCAAAATCACCTCCCTCGAAGCATATCTGAAATCGCTGAATAAAATTGAGTTCGAAAAAATTCTGACTCCGGAGGACAAGGAGGCTCTGCGCGGCTGATTTTTCCGGCCGGCGCAGTTCTGTTTTGCCATTCATTCACCGCGCCGGGCTATGCCGGCGCAACCTGCTCAGGAGGTTTGCATGTCTGAATTACGGGTCGGCATAGTCGGTTTGGGTTGGGTTGCGGGTGCGCATATTGAGGCCGTGCAGGCCAGTCGTGGAGCCAGAGTCCACGCTGTCTGCAGCCAGCGCAGGCCGACACCGGCAGCGGTCGCGGCTCATTACGGCCTTGAAAATCCGGTGGTCTACGGCGATTACCAGGAGATGCTGGCAGACCCTGATATTGATGTGGTATCGCTGTGCAGCGTCAATGCTCTGCATCCGTCCCAGGCGATAGCGGCGATTCAGGCCGGCAAGCATGTGTATATTGAGAAACCTATTGCGCTGAGCCAGGAGCAGGCCAAAGCCATCTATGATGCCTGGCGGGGCGGCCGGGTCAAGGTCTGTGTAGGCTTCGAATGCCGCTTCAGCCAGCAGCTGACCCTGCTTAAAGCGGTGATTGATAAAGGCCTGATCGGTGATATCCATTATGGCGAGGCCGACTATTATCACGGTATCGGACCATGGTACGGGCAGTTCCATTGGAGCTGTCGCCGGGACGGCGGCGGCAGTTCTCTGCTCAGCGGAGGCTGCCACGCCTTGGATGCACTGCTGCTGGCAATGGATGCACCGGTGCTGGAAGTCAGCAGCTATGCCAGCCAAAGCAGGGCAGAATGTTTTCGTGAATACGAATTTCCCTCCTGCAGCGTAAGCATCCTGAAATTCGCCGACGGCAAAGTCGGCAAGGTCACGTCTTCTGTCGATTGTCTGCAGCCGTATTATTTCCACTTCCAGTTCCTGGGCAGCAAAGGCAGCATCCTGGATAATAAATTCTGCAGCCGCGCCCTGCCGGGACTGAGCCAGGACAAGTGGACTACCCTGGAGACCGTGCTGCTTGATTCCGGAGATGTCCTGGACCATCCCTACCAGCCCCAGTTCCAGGCTTTCTTCGACAGCATCCGCAATGACTCTCCCATGCCCCTGACCGGCATGGAACAGGCGTACCAGACACACCGGGTTATTTTTGCAGCCGAGAAATCTCTGCAGCTGGGGCGCCCGGTGCAAATGAGCGAAATCCCCAACTGAAGCGCGGGAGGCACGTATGGCTGCACGGACTCGCCGGGATGTGGAAGTGACCCTGCACGACCTCGTGGTGCCGTCTTTGCAGAGCCGGCAGCAGACCGGTCATCTGCTGTTGGCAGGTCTGCTCTGGCCGCGAGTCAATATCGCCAATCGCAGCTGCGAGAAGGAAATCAGCCTCCAACAGGGCCGGGCGGACTGGCAGCAGGCCGACTGGTGCCGGAAAATTCTGTTCAAGGAAAGTGTGGACAATACTTTCGGGCTGGAACTGAGCCTGAGCTGCCCTCTGAGCCGGGCGCAGCTCCAGGAATTTTCCCGCTACCTGGCCGGAAATATCATCAAATTAGGTGCCGAAGTCGTAGATGATGCTTTACCTTTCCCGGGCGGAGATGCCGCCGCGCTGCCGCTGCTCTATGCCAGCAAGAGTCTGCTGCAGACTAAGAAGCCCGAAATAATCGTCCGGGGGACTTGTGCGATTTCACTCAGCGAGCTCCCGGAGGAAGGCACACAGCTTCTGGAAGTGCCCTTGTTTTCCGAACGCGAGCTGGTGCGCCGCCGCCGCGAGGGCGGGCACCGCGACCATGTCCGCTACACCCGCGAGACGCTGCTGGCAGTCGGTGCGCCGGACGGTTTGGCCCGCATCCAGCTGCGCAGTCTCTGACCAGTTTTCCTCAGCCGCCGCTGCCGGGCACAAAAAAAAACACCGGCCCTGCGAGTATTGCGCAGAACCGGTGCTGATATGGAGCATTATTCAGTTATTGAGATCAGGCGCTGATGACCCGCACCATCTCCAGAACCTTGTTGGAGTAAGCCCACTCGTTGTCATACCAGCTCACGACTTTCACGAAAGTCTTGTCGAGCTGAATGCCGGCGTCTTTGTCGAAAACCGAGGTCCGCGGGTCGCCACGGAAATCGGTGGAGACGACTTTTTCCTCGGTGTAGCCCAGAACGCCTTTCAGCGAGCCTTCCGAAGCATCCTTCATGGCCTTGCAGATATCTTCGTAGCTGGTTTCCTTCTCAAGTTCGACGGTCAGGTCAACCACCGAGACGTCCGAGGTCGGCACCCGAAAGGACATGCCGGTCAGCTTGCCGTTCAAGGCCGGCAGGACTTTGCCTACTGCTTTGGCAGCACCAGTGCTGGAGGGGATGATGTTTTCCAGGATACCGCGTCCGCCGCGCCAGTCTTTGTTGGACGGGCCGTCAACGGTCTTCTGGGTGGCGGTGGTGGCATGCACAGTGGTCATCAGGCCGCGCTTGATGCCGAAGTTGTCATGCAGTACCTTGGCGATCGGGGCCAGGCAGTTGGTGGTGCAGGAGGCATTGGAAATGATGTCCTGGCCGGCATAGCTGGTATGGTTCACGCCATAGACGAACATCGGAGTGCTGTCTTTGGACGGAGCAGACATGATGACTTTCTTGGCTCCGGCATTGATGTGAGCCCGGGCGGTCTCGTCAGTCAGGAAAAAACCGGTGGATTCAACCACGACTTCCGCGCCGACTTCATTCCATTTCAGATTGGCGGGGTCCTTTTCCGAGGTCAGGCGGATGGACTTGCCGTTCACGATCATCTTGTTGCCCTCGACCTTGATGTCGCCCTGGAAAATCCCGTGCACGGAGTCATATTTGAGCATATAGGCCAAGTATTCGGGAGCCAGCAAATCGTTGATGCCCACGATTTCGATATCTTTGAAGTTTGCCACCGCGGCCCGAAAAACCATCCGGCCGATACGGCCAAAACCATTGATGCCTACTTTTACCATTGTTGTCTCCTAAGATTTGTTATCGTTTGAGTCTCTGAATCGTTCCGAAGATGCAACGTCCGGATTCTGTATAATATAATATTCGCCGCCGGATTTACAACAGAGATGCCCGGAAGAGATGAAAAAATAATGGGTTTTCTGTAGGGCAGGGGTAAAAAAAGGCAATGTAGGGGACGTAGGGGACGTAGGGGACGTATAGGACCAATGCTCTTCACTTAATGCACATTCGGCGAGATACATGGACTAACCCTGAGGATGTGCGCACAGCGTAAACCCCGGGATAGTGCCGCGCCTCCGGCGCGGAAGATGGTGTGAG
>JAAZIZ010000390.1 GCA_012800565.1 Lentisphaerota bacterium | reverse complement strand
CCCCACCATCCCCCGCGCCGGAGGCGCGGCACTATCCCGCCACCGGTATGCGCCGCCCCTGGGTGGGCAGGGCGAGATATACCGGGGCAACGCCTGAACCCGAGGGGCGAAATTCCTCGGGGGACAAGGCTGCGGGGCAAGCTGCCGCACAATCTTGAGATTTGCTGAGTCCAGAGTCTTGAAAAAAGACAGTTGTGTACAGCCGGGGTGGTCACTGACGCATTACGGTGCGTTTTTTCTGTCCGGGCTGCGATGACAATACCTCCTGCTTGTTTGGCTGTCTGGTGAAGTGAGGTTAAATTATCTCCAGGACAAGATTCCATCTCTCAGTAGTGAATAAATCCCCAGGAACAATCATGACACCGAAACAGGTTACGCCCAAAACTCGCCAGGGCACTGCGGATTTTTGTCTGCGGGCAGGAGCAGGCAAGGTTGAAATCACCAATCAGGAGCCCGGGGTTGCTGTAGCCGACCCTTTCTTCGTCCGGGCTCTGGTGCTTGATGACGGCACGACCCGTGCGCTGGTCCTCGCTCTTGATGTCACCGCCATCGGCGGCAGAGAGATCAGTGATGGCATGCTGCCGGATATAGGGGAAGATTTTCTGCCGGCTTTGCGCCGGCGCCTGCAGGATGAATGCCGGATTTCTGCCGGAAATATCCTAATCAATGCTTCTCATACTCATCCTCCGGGCCGGATGCTGTGCAATGATCAGGAGCAGCTGGAACGCACCGTGCAGGCCGTGCAACAGGCAGTGGCCAACCTGGAGCCGGTCCGGACCGGTGCCGGGACCGGCAAGGAGGAGCGCATTGCCATGAACCGGACTCTGCGTCTGCGCAATGGCAGGCAGTGGACTATCCGGCACAGTAATCCCAGTCCGCCGCCGGATCAAGTCAGCGGCTCCGGGCCGCTGGATACCTCGCTGGGGGTGTTGCGGGTGGACCGGCTGGATGGCACCCCCCTGGCGCTGCTGTTCAATTTCGCCTGTCACCCTCTGTTCGGCAATTATGACGGACGTCTGACGGCTAACTTCCCGGGATATGCGGCCCGGATCATCGAAGAGCAACTCGGGCATGGTGCTATCGCACTTTTTATTCAGGGAGCCGCCGGCGATGTCTGCGACCTGACTTTCAAGGATTTTGACCGTCCGCGCAATGTTGCCGTATTGGGAGAATATCTCGCGGAAAGTGCGTTACAGACGCGGGCCGGCATCCAAACTACTGCTGCCGGACTGAAAATGATTACCCGTGAGATGCTGTTGCCCCGGCGCACTGATATTGAGCAACGGCTGGAATTGCTGCGGCAGGAACAGCGCACGCTGTTGGCGTCGCTGCGCTTTACCACTTTGAACTGGGAGAGTTTTCTGAGTCTCTGTCAGCGTTATGGCTGTCCCGGTCTTGTCCCAGCACTCCAGGGCGAGCGGCGACCGGCTCAGGCAGAAACCAGCCCGGAATCAGCGGACCGGCAGGCTTTCGACAGCAGGAACATGGAAAAATATGTCCGCAATATCCGAGCTATGGAGACCTTGGCCCGGATTGAGGATGATATGGCTACTTTGGCAAAACATGCTGCCATTAATGCCAGAGCCGGCAACGCGATGGTCGCCGCTGAGCTGGTGGCGCTGAACATCGGCGATTGCCTGCTGTTAGGGGTACCATTCGAGGCGCTGACCCAAATCGGCCTGAAGATTAAACAAATGTCACCATTCGCCCATACTTTTGTGGCGGCTTACAGCAACGGCTATCTGCACTATGGCGCACCGGCTGAGGATTATGACAAAGGCGGATACGAAGTGACCGAATGCCTGCTGGCACCAGAATGGCAGGACGAGTTCGAAAAAAATACCAGGCAAATTTTTCAGTCCTTGCTGGACTCCCAGTGCACCTGCGGTTGAGCAGACTTGTACTGGCTAAGCTTGGGGCAGTTCGGCTTGGCCGTAAATCAAGGATTACTATGTCACAAGCAATTTTATTGCCTGCAGCTGCTGAGCCTTTCCCTTTGGAAGCGCTCTATGCCCAGTTGCATCTGCAGGATGAGGAAGACCGGCAGGCATTCCGGGCCCTGGCAGCGGCGGCGGAGAAACTCGGACGCCCGCGGGCCCTGGTTCTGGAATGCCGCGCTGAGCGGACGCAGGAGCAGGAATTGCGGGTTGGCGAGGTG
>JAAZIZ010000031.1 GCA_012800565.1 Lentisphaerota bacterium | reverse complement strand
TTGTCCGACTTGTCCGACTTGTCTGACAGGAGTCCCGTGTATGCAAAATGGGTCGCCCTCCTAATTGGCTTGGGCGCGGAGAAGCCTGGACCACGACGAAAAATAGTGCCACAAAAACGATTTTGCAAGCAGAGCCAAACCACAAAACATTGCGGTTCTTCTCTGCCCCAGGGTTTTCTACCAGCAGGAGCAATATATCTGCAAACCCAGACGTTATACCACTGTTATTGTGTCGCTTGAGGTTGCCGGCAACCGGAACCTGAGCTCCGGGGAGATGCGCATATGGATTTATTTGAGGTAATGGTCATCGGCGGCGGAGTTGCCGGATTATGTGCGGCTCTGCAGGCGACCCGAGCTGGTGCGAAGACGCTGCTGGTAGAAAAAAACGGGCTCTGTGGCGGCACTGCCACTATCGCGGGCATCAATTTCCCGGGCTTGTTCGATGCCTGGGGCAGGCAGATCATCGACGGTATCGGCTGGGAACTGATCATGCGAACGCTGGAGGAGACTGGTCAGGCGCTGCCGGAGAAATTCCTGGCTCCCGATTCAAACCGCCAGCACTGGCGGCATCAGATCAGAATCAACGCCCTGCTGTTTGCCGCCATCGCTGATGAGGCGCTGCTGGATGCCGGAGTGGACTGCAGATACCACACCATGCTGGCAACCCTGCAGCAGCAGCGCAAGGGCTGGACTGCCGGACTATGCGGCAAGGACGGATTGTACGAAGTAGAGAGCAGGATAGTCATCGACTGCAGCGGCGATGCCAATGCCACGGTAATAGCCGGTTATGAAACGCGGCAGCCGGGTACCACCCAGCCAGGCACCCTAAGCGTCTATGTGGATAATTACGACTGGGAAAAGCTGGACCTGGAATTGATCGCCGGAAATTTCGCTGCCGCAGTGGCACGCGGTGAGGTCGAGTACTGCGATATCGGCTGGGGCAAAACCTTCAATGCCGGCTTTCTGCGGGCTCACGGCAGCAACAGCAATCACATTACCGGTATTAACGCCGCCGACAGCAGCGGGAAGACCAGAATGGAAATCGCCGGTCGGCGCTCCATCCGGCGACTGTACCGGTTTCTGAAAAGTCAGCCCGGCCTGGAGACTCTGGAACTGCGGATGGTCGCTGGCGAATGTGGGGTGCGGGAATCACGCACCATCGTCGGCGAAGAGACTGTCAGCGCCGAAGACTATCTGGCAGGAAAGAAGTATGCCGATGCAATCTGCAATGCTTTTTATCAAATCGACCTGCACGATGCCGACGAGGGCCTGGTCCACCACACCCTGGCACCAGGAATAGTACCAACAGTGCCACTGCGGGCCTTGATCCCGAAACACTCGCGGAACTTCCTGGCCGCAGGCAGAATCCTCTCCTCCGACCGGTTGGCCAATTCGGCTCTGCGCGTGCAGGCGGTCTGTATGGCCACCGGGCAGGCGGCCGGAGCCGCTGCAGCCCTGGCCGCCTGCAGCGGCTGCCAGCCGGGAGCAGTGCCCCTGCCGGAACTGCACACCCTGTTGCGCCGGCATAATGCAATCGTCCCCTGAAACGCCCGGCAAGAAGTAAGCATAAACCCTGTAAAACTGCAGGTGCAAAAACAAAAAATGCAGCTCTTCGACATTTTCAAGCGAGTTGACCAAGAATGGACCTCCCTGGCTTCCCATTATGCCGTAGATTTGAAAATTGACCGACACTGGAACTGGAAGAAGTCTGCGCCCCTGATGACTCTGATTGCTTCCGGCCCGGTACAGAAAGTCTTACGGATTGGCTGGACAGGGGAGCATTCTGACACCGGCAAGACTTTTCTGACCCGGTGCCATCATCTGGTCTGTGAAAAGCAAGGGAGAATCTTACGCTGCTGGATTGATGGTGAACTGGTGGTGGAATACCAGGAGCCGTTTCAAGCGCTCACGGGAGAATATATCGGGTTCTATATTGATTCCGCCGGACAAATCGACAACGTCAAGGTATACACAAAAAATCGTTAACGATAATGCCTGACTGGAAAATTGGCAAATCAGTGTTAAGTTTTTGTTTTACGGATTTTTTCCGGCACCATCGTCATTGCTTCCCGACGGCAATTAATCGTGTGCGTCACCAAGTGATAGGAGAATGTATAATGTTCACAAGAATGGTTTGTTTTGCCTGCATGCTGGGCATTTTTGCACTCAATGCAACTGCGGCTCAACCCTTGCGGGTGCTGCATGTCTCACCTGCCGGCTCGGACAGCAATGACGGACTGTCGCCGGACACGCCTTTCCGGAGCATCAGCCAGGCAGCGAAAGTGGTCCAGGCCGGTGATCTGGTGCTGGTCCGAGGCGGAATCTACCGCGAGCAGGTGGCGATTGAGGCCTCCGGCACCGCCGAGAATCCGATCATCTTCCGGGCTGCACCGGATGAGACCGCGTTGCTGACTTGGGGCTGGGACGTGAATGAATGGCGCAAGGAGGAAGGCAACCGCTTTATCTATGAGGCCGCATTCCCGTATCCGGTCAATATACTGTTCGAACGGGCTACTCTGGACCGCTACCTTGAGCTGCTCTCCCCCGCACTGCTTGATGTCCTGCCGGGTTCTTTCTTCTACGATCGGGAAAAAGCCACGCTGCGACTGCATACCCGCGATGGTGGCAACCCAGCTGATGCGGGAATCGTAGTCGTACCCTATAACCTGGATGGGCAGCCTGCCACCCTTGACGCTGACTCCAGCAAACTCAAGCGCTGGTCCAACGGAATACGTTTGTCGGGTGATCATCTGTCTTTCGAGGGATTCGAGATCGCTTTCCATGCTGCCGGGGGACGGATTATGCGCGTCGGCACCAACGCCACTTTCTGTGCGTTTCGCCGCAACACCGTCTATGGCACGACCAATGGCCTGAAAGCCAGCTGGCGGCTCACCGATGCAGTACTGGAAGACAACCGTGTGTTCCGGGTAGTCGGAGCCGGGCTCCAGGTCGGCAGCCATTTCCAGCGGGTTCTGGTACGCAACAACACCCTGATAGACAACGGCCCCTGCCAGCCTTTCACCGGACAAAGCTCGGCCACCGAAGGGCACCCTTTCAACATGAACCGCTATGGCGGCGGCGATGACGCCACTAACTTGCAGTTTCTGAACAACCTGGTAATCTCCACCGACAACGCCCGCAGATACGGTGTCATGCGCTGCAAAGGCGGGGTCGCGAATCTGGAAATGCGGGGGAATATTCTGGTCGGCGGCTCCCCCAACATCTATGCCGCGCCGGAGAAGCCTGGTCATCTCATCGGCAACACCATCGTCGGCGGCAGTCTGTACATCGGTACCTCTGCCAGCGGCAAGGAATACAATCCCGAAATTGCCGACAATCTGAGTCTGAAATCGGATGAAATCGCAGCTGCACGCTTCGCCAATATCGCCAAGCATGACTACCGACTGCTGCCGGACAGCCCCCATCTGGGCTCCGGCGCCTTGCCTGAAGCCACAAAAATCCTGTTTGTCAATCCCCAAGCTGCCGCCGGCGGCGACGGTACCCTGCCGGAAAAGGCTTTCACCACTCTGGCGGCAGCCTTGCAAGGAACGTTGCCGGATACCATCTACCTGGCGGCAGGAACCTATCAGGAGCGCATCAACCTGAACTGCGCGACCGAACTGCACCTCACCTCCGCTGGCGACGGTGAGGTAGTCCTGAACGGCGGGGAAATCAATCTTTCCGGTACGGGCAAAATAAAATTCAGTGATCTCGTATGGCGCGATTCCCAGCTGTCCGCCCAGAATGGGAACTGCCGTTTTGAGAACTGCGTTTTCAGCGCCGGCAGTCTGACTGCAACCGGTACCCGCCTGGAACTGCTCAACAATACCTTCCTGGACAATTGCAAAATCAGCGCCACCCCGGAACGGGCAGTGCTGCGTAACAACCTGTTCATCATGTCCCAGCCGGCACTGGCTGTCAAAGCTGGCAGTATCTGCAGCGAGAACAACTGCTTCAGCGGAACTGCGGCCACAGCCGCATTGCAGTCCTGGCAGCAGTCGGTAACTGAAGCCTGGCCGAGTTTTCAAGCCGCAGTCGAGCTCAGCCCCGATTACCGCTTGCCGGACAAAAGCCGCCTGCGCTTTGCCGGCCTGGGCAATACCAGCATCGGCGCCCGTGGCCCTCTGCCCCCTACCGCTGACCTGACCGTGGAAAACCTGGAAATGGCGATGGTCTTGTCGGACCGCGCCCTGATCCGCTGGTCGACGCCTTATGAATACGCCGATGTAGATATAATCTGCCTGGAGAGCGACAGCAAAAAGAAAGTTCACCAGCAGCATCTCCGGCAAGGCATTTTTGCGGTAACCCAGAACTCATACTGCCTGCGCGGACTGCAGCCGGAAAGCAAATATCAGCTTGAACTGGTCTTCCGGGACCGGAACCGGACCGCGGTGCAAAGAACCAAATTGTCTTTCACCACCCCGGCCCAGGAACAACCTCAGCCCCGTACGCTGTTCGTAGCCGCTGCAACTGGGCAGGACAGCCAGGACGGACTCTCTCCCCAGACGGCTAAAAAAACCATCTCTGCTGCGCTGCTGGCCGCCCGTCGCGGTGACACCGTGCAGATTGCTGCCGGGATTTATCCTGAGATGCTGGAGGTATATGTCGATGGTTTGACCCTGAAAGGCGAGCAGCCGGGACTGGTGCGCCTGAGTGCGCAGCGGATTTTTGATTCCCAGCTCCGTCTCAACCAGGTCAGCGATATCACCATTGATGGGCTGATGTTCACGGATGTCTATTACACTTCCAACTGCACTTCTCTGAGCCTGACTGATGTCAGCAATATCACTGTGCAGAACTGTTTTTTCGACCGCAATCGCACGCCTGGTCGCGGTGCCTGTGCCAACGTCCAGCTGCGGGGTGTCGGTGTCAACGGCCTGACGGTCCGGAATTGCATTTTTCACTCCGGCTTTCACGGCATTTGGGTTTCAGCCGGTGACAATCTGAAATATTACAACAATACTTTCCATGGCATCGGGATCAACGCCATCCACAGCGGCTGCGGCCCGGAGGCAAAGGTTGAGATGTACAACAACATCTACTCAAATGTGGCCAGCAACCATCATTCTCCAGCGATCAGTACGGGAACCCACGGGCCGAACATCTACTCTGACTATAACCTGTACTGGCATACTGCGGAAGTCTGTCCGAGGCAAAAGATATACGGCTTCGGCGGCGGTGGTGAACGCTGGTCCGCGCCGTGGCAGGTCATGCAAAAAGATATGTCCGCCGATCTGGAAGAAACCCGCAGCCGTTATGGCATTGAAGCGCACGGCCTCTTCGCAGACCCGCAGTTCACCGACCAGCGCGGCAGCGATTTCAGTCTGAAGCCCGAGTCACCGACCCGCGGCAGCGGCCGTGACGGCCAGAATATCGGCGCAGACGCTTCGCGCTTCAGCGGCATTGTTCAGGAGAAGAAATAACTCTTGCAGGCGACCCTGACTGCCCCGGGTGCAATTCCGGCACGGGCGGTCAGGGTGTAGTCGCCGGCTCTTGCTCAACGCCCAGCAGACGGGCGGTCAGGGCGACATTTTCCTCCACCATCCGGTCATTGTCGAGGCGGTTCATGCCTACGTTGATAACATCGCCGGCCTTGATATTGCGCAGTGCGTAATCAAAGCCCATAAACGGATCGATGCGGCCTGCGCCGAGGATTTTGTAAGCGATGCAGGGCCGGGGCAGAGCGCGAATCAGCGCCGTGGCCTGAAATACATCTTCGAGCTGGAATCTCTCACCTCCGCTGCGATGATGGACGCTGCCGCAATTGAAGAACGGCACGGCGTGGAAATCGACTATCTGCAAATCATTAACCCATTCATGCGCCTGCAGATTATGGGCGGCCACACCGACCGGGAAGCCTTTGCGTTTGCCATATTCGACCCAGCGCCGGATGCAATTGACATCGCGGCGGGAGAACAGCTCGTCGACCAGTCCGCCATGAAAATATAACGCCCGGCAGCCGATAGCCGCGGCACGGTCAATGGACTGTTCCATGCTGTCATAAGTCCGGTAGGATACTTGGGCGATCCATTGCATCGGACCGCCGCCGGACAGATATTTCTCAGTAGTCTCAATGACATGCTTGGTCTCGTTGTTGGTCACGAAAGTATTGATTCCGGCTTTCCACGCCCTATCCCAGGTTTCCAGAATCCGTTCCGGTGTATGCCAGGAGCGCATAGCTTCGTCACGGGCGCTATTCTGGTGGCTGAAGCCGCCGAAAGGATTGGCGCCCAGCAGCAGCCTGGTCAGGCGCAGGCCACAAAAATCAACCGTTGGCAACAGCATTTCTTTACCCTCACAGATGTGGATATTATTATCACCTCGGCCAGGCAGGACAGCAGTACCCGGCACATTCACCCAGTAAACGATGCCGGCGGGACAGAATATCAAACAGAATTGCCCGTACTGCTCCTGCCGCGCTATAATTATAGTCATTCAAATGGAGATATGCAATTCCACAGACACAAATTCATCCCCATACCTTGGAGTTCGAGTAATCGGTCACTCTCCAGCAGTGCCGCCCGTGGGTTCACAGCGCTGCGTGCTGCTCACCCACGGTTAACCTATGTCAGCACCTCCGGTGCGGTCCCCAGCGTTGCCGCGTTTCCTCCCGCCTATGCTCTCCAGGCGCGTTTATCGGCCTGCAGCAGTTTGGCGGCGGCTGCGGGGCCATTGCTGCCGGGCTGGTAAGGATGCAGTTCGCAGTACTGCTCCCAGTTCTGCAGCACAGGTGTGAACAGTCTCCAGCTGGCGGCGATAATATCGCTGCGGATGAACAGGGTCTGGTCGCCGAGCATGGCATCCAGCAGCAGCCTTTCGTAGGCTTCGAAGCAGCAGCCTCCGGGCAGGTCGGCATAGCGGAAATTCAAGCCCAGTTCACCCATACAGAGTTTCGGTCCCGGTTGTTTGGCCTGGATGACCAGTTCCATGCCCTCATCAGGCTGGATTTTCAAGACCAGCATATTTTGTCCCAGCATTTCTGTGGTCAGAGGTGCAAAGATCGAATGCGGAACTGGTTTGAACACAATGGCGATTTCAGTGCGTTTGGCGGCAAGTTTCTTGCCGGCCCGCAAGTAGAACGGCACACCTTTCCAGCGCCAGTTGTCGATCTGCAGGCGCATCGCAGTATAGGTCTCGGTACTGGAATCGCCTGCGACCCCAGGCTCGGAACGGTATCCTTCGTACTGCCCGCGGACCACCTCAGCACCCAGGCGGCTGAGCTCGAAAGGACGGATGGACTCAATCAGCTTCCGTTTTTCGTCGCGGACCGCATCCGCGGCAAATGATACCGGCGGTTCTATGGCCACCAGTGAGAGCATTTCCAGCAAATGGTTCTGGAACATATCGCGCAGCAATCCGAAGGAATCGAAATACCCGGCCCGGTTGCCGACCCCGATACTCTCCTCAGCCGTGACCTGCACATGATCGATGTAGTTCGCATTCCACAATGGCTCGAAAATCCGGTTGGCGAAGCGCAGCATCAGGATATTCTGCACGGTATCCTTGCCAAGGTAATGGTCGATGCGGTAAATCTGCTCCTCACGGAGATATTTATGCAGCCACAGATCGAGTTCCCGGGCGGAGTCAAAATCCCGTCCGAATGGTTTTTCCAGCACCAGGTGCCGCCAGGACTGCTCCTGGTCTGAAGCGGACAGCATTCCGGCGCCGGACAAATTCTCAATCACGGTCTGGTACAGGGTGGTCGGCAACGCCAGATAATAAGTGCGCTGAGAGGGGAAGCCGCTGCGCTGCTCATATTCCTCCAGAATCCGGTCCAGCGACTGGTACAACTCTGCGCTGCCATAATCTCCCGCGAGATACTCGACATGCTCCAGGAACCGGGTTGACTCACCGGCAAAAGCCGGCCTCAGCCATTCCCGGAAGGATTCACTGGTATATTGAGTGCGTCCGATGCCGATGATCCGCGAGGTCTCGTGCAGCAGGCTGCGCTGATGCAGGCTGTACAGCGCCGGAAAAAGCTTCCGCTTGGCCAAATCACCCGAGGCACCAAAAATAATCAGACTGCCCGGCGCAGAGCTGACCTCCACGCAGAGTCCCCCTCGCCAGTAGTTCCGTGGTTCCATATTCCGTTCTCCTCGCCAACAGGCTGTGAATTGCTGCTCTGACCGGGCTGGCTATGGCCTGCCACAGGCGGCAGAGCGTCACCGGTAAAACCCAGGTCTCGTGTCTAAAGTTATAATGTACTTCAAGATTCTGTTCCGGCATTATATTATACCTGCAGATTATTTATGGCAGCGCCGTTACTTGTTCTGAGCTATTCCTGCAGCCTGCCCAGTCCGATACTGCCAAGATCATGAAAAAACTCGCTTTTGTCAAATACACTCTGGCGATGCTTCTGTTCGGCTCCAACGGCATAGTCGCCAGTTATATCGGGTTGTCCAGCTATGAAATCGTACTCTGGCGTACTTTCATTGGTGCCCTGCTGCTGACCGCGATTTTCAAGCTGAGTAAAGGGCAGACCTGCTTTTGGCGGGAAAAACGGCAGTTTGCTTTCCTGATTGGCTCCGGTGTGGCGATGGCGGCCAGCTGGATGTTCCTGTTTGAGGCCTACCGGCACATCGGCGTAAGTTTGTCCTCGTTGCTGTATTACTGCGGGCCAGTCATCGTGATGGCATTGTCACCGCTGCTGTTCCGGGAAAAACTGACTTGGACCAAGACCCTGGGCTTCCTGGCTGTCATCGGCGGAGTTCTGCTGGTCAACGGGCAGATTACGCCGGAACAGCGGAGCCAATGGGGCATCTTCTGCGGCTTGATGTCTGCAGCGACCTATGCCCTGATGATCATCTGCAACAAGAAAGCCAGCCGCATCACCGGACTGGAAAACGCCATGCTGCAAATGAGCATCAGCTTTCTGGCGGTATTGCTCTTCACCCTGCTGCGCCAGGGCCATCTCACCCGGCCGGACAATCTCGACCTCCTGCCGCTGCTGCTGCTGGGAGTGCTCAATACCGGTGGTGGCGGATTTTTGTACTTCTCCTCTTTGAATCAGCTGCCGGCCCAGACTGTCGCTGTCTGCGGCTACCTCGAACTGGTGTCGGCAGTCATCTTCGCCGCAATCTTCCTGCGCGAAGCACTTTCACCGTTACAAATCATCGGCGCCCTGCTGATCATCGGCGGGGCGATGCTCGGAGAATGCTGTAAAACGAAGCCGGCCCCTGCAGACCAAACCTCACCTGCCTGAAGTTGCAGAGCAAGAGCCAATCGCAACCACACTGGGGTAATGTGTCTTCTGTAGAGCAGGTTAAAGTGGCAATGCATGGGGGGGTGAATTAATGGGACGTATGCGACGTATGGGACGTAGAGGACGTATGAATTAATGGGACAATGGGACCGGGAGACTAAAATTGCACCTCCCCTTGTCCTATTGTCCCATTGTCTCCTCCATACGTCCCCTACGTCTCATACGTCCTAGTTGTCCCCTGCAATCCCCCGAAAATCGGG
>JAAZIZ010000389.1 GCA_012800565.1 Lentisphaerota bacterium | reverse complement strand
CTGCCGACAATTGTGATCTGCTGCTGACAGTGGACTGCGGTATCACCAGCCACGAAGCTATTCTGGCCGCCCAGGACATCAATCTGGACCTGATTATCACCGATCACCACACCCCGGGCCCGGAAACCTTGAATGCCCTGGCAGTAGTCGATCCGAAGCTGCCCGGCTCGCCCCGGGAAATCCAGGAACTGGCCGGGGTCGGCGTAGCCTTCAAGGTCGCGCATGCATTCCTGAAATATGGCCGCGAAATGGGTTTTGGCGGCGAGGATACGGATTTGCGCCAATGTTTGGACCTGGTCGCCTTGGGTACCGTGGCCGACATTGTGCCGCTTTTGCACGAAAACCGGATTCTGGTCAAACATGGGTTGAATGTGCTGGCGCAGCAGCAGCGTCCCGGCATCCATGCGCTGTGTGACATCTCCGGGGTCCGGGATAACCTGGAGACTGCCGACATCACCTACCGCCTCGCCCCCCGGATCAATGCTACTGGTCGCATGGGTGATCCGACCGACAGCCTGAAGCTCCTGGAGGCAGACAACATGGTGGACGCCTCTGCCCTGGCCAAAATCCTGGACTGCCGGAACAAGGAGCGTCAGAGCATTGAGGAGGCAGTGGTCCAGGACGCCGAAAATCAGATTGCCCGCCGCTACAACCTCGAATCTGCCCGTTCCATTGTAGTCTGGAGTGATGGCTGGCATCAGGGCGTAGTCGGCATCGTCGCCTCGCGGCTGACCCGCCGCTATCATCGTCCCAGCGTGGTGCTGACCCGGGACCCCAGCGGACAGTATACTGGTTCTGCCCGCAGCATCCGGATGCTGAATCTGGTCAATGTGCTGGATGAGTGCGCCGACACCCTGATCCGTTTCGGCGGTCACGCCATGGCGGCCGGTCTGTCACTGAACGAAGAAATGCTGGAGGTATTCTGCCAGCAGTTCGATGCCGCAGTTCAGAAAGTCCTGGGCATTGAATCGATGAAACCGATGCTGAATGTCTGCGGCCAGGTCCACCTGGATGAACTCGACGATGTCTTCTTCCAGGAACTGGTTATGCTGGAGCCTTTCGGGCACGGCAACCCCGAGCCGGTATTCCTGACCCGGGGAATATATTGCGAACGGCGCAGCCTGGCCGGGCGCAACCATACCCGCGGCATCGTCCGGGACGAGAACGGCGCCAGAATGCAGTTCATCGCTTTCGGCCGCCTGCCGGATGAATTCCCGCCCCAGCCCTGGGATGTCGTGTTCTCGCCTCATATCAACCGCTTCAACGGCACAGCTGTCCCGCAACTGCGCCTGCACGATGTTCAAACCATGAAATAACGGCCACGGCCAAAAGCAGCATCCCCGCCCCCGGGAGAGCTGGACTTTTTTGCCCGCGCAGGCAATTTTGTGCCCTGGAAGACGTTTTTGGGGATACACCAAAACATGAATTTTATCCCGGAGGCCGTGGCATGAATTTCGAGAATCCGAATCGGACCTTGTTAGTGGTATTGATCGTCGGAAACGTGCTTTTTTTTGTCGCTGCCCTGTACAGTCACCTGGATGCCGGCAGCCTGCGTGAACAACTGTCTGAGACGGCCGCAGCCCGGGACCAGACCTTGGTGCAGAATGCTGAGTTGCAGAACGAGAACAATCGTTTGAAGACCTTGGCGGTCAGCAAACCGGCCCAGACAGTCAGTGACAACGGCACAGTAGCAAAGCTGGAGCAGCTGCTGGACATGCGGGACGCTGAGCTGGCGGAGCTGAAAAAACAGCTGGAAAGCAACCCTCCCCGCAACTTTGCGGGAGAGCAGCGGGAACGCGGCGGTGCTCCCCGCAACCGGGAGGGCATGCAGGAGCGCATGGAGCGCCTCCGGACGGAAAACCCGGAAGAGTACGCCCGCATCCAGAATTTCCGCGAGGATATGCAGCGGCGGAATCAGGAACGCATTGCCAACCGGGACAACTTTTTCAAGAATCTTGATGTCTCCCGGATGACTGGCGAACAGCGCGAGTTGCTGACCCGGTACCGCGACCTGCTCGCCGCCAATGACGAGCTGATGGCCGCCGGCGGCGACGCTGACCGCAATACTATGCGGGAAAACTACCAGGCGCTGCAGGACATGCGGGAGTCGGTGCAGGAGCTGTTGCTGAATAATCTGGCCGAACGCAACGGCATCAGCGCTGCGATGCTGTCAGAAAACGTCAGAGACATTATGGAAATCACCGGCGGAGGCTTCGGCGGAGGAGGCTTCGGCGGATGGAACAGGCGCGGCGGCAGACCACAACGCCGATGAATTTTTCTGCGCGGCCATACCTGCCGTGAACCACGGACGAAGATATTGCCCGTGGTTTTTTCTTGTTCCCGGTCCGGCTCCTAAGTCTGCATTATCTCTCCGCTGCACTGCTCGCTTCCACCCAAAAAACGAAAGACTTTTGATGTTCGTTGAAGATAACAGCATTATTGATTATTTTGCCAACAATGAAATGTGCCTGGGCATTGTAGTCAAAGGCGGTAACGAACGCCTGCAGGTCCAGGGCACGTTACCGCCTCCCCGCAAAGTATCGGCCCGGCAAGTTCTGGCCATTCATGGCAAAGCCAAAAAAGAGCATATCACCGCTCTGGCGCTGCTGCAGGAACGCATTCAGGAGACCATGGCGGAAATTGATGTCGAATTGCTCTGGGCGGACCTGCTGGAACGCGGTGATGGCAGCCTGTCCCTGGAAGATATCTGCCAAAACTATTTTGCTGCCGCGGAACCTCTGCAGCTCTCTGCCATGGCCCGTAAGCTGATCGCTGACAATCTGCATTTTCAGCGCCAGGGGCAGGAGTTCAGCCCCCGGACCGCGGAGGGCATCGCCGAACTCAAGCGCCTGCGGCAGGAGCGCGCCGCCAAAGCCGCCTTGAAAGAACGGCAACGCGACTGGCTGGCTGCAGTACTGACCGGCAGCGCCACAGCCGGCCCCGAGGCAGTGCCGGCCGAAATGGAACCCTTTGTCAAACTGACCTTGGATTATCTCCTCTGTGGCTTTAACAGCGAGGTCGTCAATCTCCTGGCCGACTGCCCGCACGGCAAGACTGCCCGCGAAACTGCCCTGCGGCTGCTGAAAAAACTCTCCCGGCTGCCGGAAGACGCCGACGAATTCCTGCTGGTCAACGGTATCCACGCTGCTTTTCCGGCCGCAGCCGCACAGCACGCGGACTCTTTGCCGGATTTCGAAACCATGGCGCAGGAACGAGCTGCACGGCGGGATTTATGCGCCGAATACGTCTTCAGCATTGACGATGAAGATACCCGGGAAATCGATGATGCGCTGTCAGTCCGCACCAACCCGGCGGGCGGTCTGCAGGTCGGCATTCACCTGGCCGCGCCGTCCTGCTTTGTCAGCAAGGATGATATCCTGGATACCGTTGCAGTGGAACGGCCGCTGTCGCTGTATCTGCCGACTACCGTGGTCACGATGTTCCCTGAGCGCCTCGGCTGTGATTTGGCCAGCCTGGAAGCCGGCAAACTGCGCCCGGCCCTGAGCTTCCTGGTCGAATTCTCACCCGAGGGCGAATTGCTGGACTGGGAGATGACGCTGTCCCAAATCAAGGTCGCCCGCCGCCTGACTTATCATGAAGCCAATGCGCTGCTGGCCACCGGTGAGGGCGAAACCGGTGCCGCGCTGCAGGTGCTGCAACGCCAGGGCGAGTACTTGCGGCAGCTCCGGGAAGAGGCCGGAGCAGTCTCCTTGAACCGCCCGGAACTTAAAGTCACTGTCCGCAGGAACGAGATTTCGTTGCGGGAGGATGACCCTGAAACCCCGAGCCACAATCTGGTGCAGGAATTCATGATTCTGGCCAACCATCTCGCAGCACGTTATGCCCTGCGCAATGAGATACCCATCATCTACCGGGTGCAGGACATGTCATCTGAACCGGTGCATCCGGTACATCCTTACCATGCCCTGGATTTCGACCGCGAGGTACGCAAGATGAAGCGCACCCGCCTGTCCACTTTCCCGCAGCCGCATGCCGGCCTGGGACTGGACCTGTATACCCAAGTCAGCTCACCGCTGCGGCGCTATGCCGACCTGGTCATCCAGCGTCAATTGACCGCGCATCTGTGTGCCCAGGCGCTGCCTTACACCCAGGAAGAGCTGTTCGCCGTCCTGGACAATGTCGAGAGCACCACCAGCCAGAATCGGGCCCTGGAGCGCGAAGCCCGGCGCTACTGGATACTGGAATACCTGCGCCGGAATGGGATGGAGCAAGATTACCGCGCGACTATTGTCCGCCTGGAAGGCGCGATGGTCCTGGCCGAACTGGCGGAATTCTACGAGCGCGGAGTAGTCATGACCCGAGACCGGCATTCTCTGGGTGAGGAGCTGCAGGTCCGCCTGCAGGAAGTCAAGCCTCAGCTGGGGCGTCTGGTTATGACCTTAGCGAGGTAAACGTATGTTGAGACTGCTGTACATCTCCTGCCTGCTGCTGTCTGTACTGCTGCCTGCACAGGAAATTGCAGTGCTGCAGGGCCGCCAGCGCTCCGGCTCGCCGCCACAAGCCGAGCTTGACCTGCACGCCCGCAAAATCACCGCCTGCCTGCAAAATCTGTCCCTGCCCTGGAAAAGGGTACGGGATGACCATGTCACTGCGTCTGACCTGTCCGGCTGCAAAGTCTTGTTTCTGCCGCACAACCATCTTCTGCCGCTGGAAAGTGCGGCGGTCGTCACCGCCTTTGTCCAGTCCGGAGGCAAATTAGGCGTCTTCTACAATCAGGACCCGCAGATATTGTCCCTGCTGGGCATCAGCCGCTGCCGTTATGTGAACAAAACTGACCTCGGTGCGATCAGTGGCCTGCAGTTCAACCAGCAGGCCTGGCCGGAAAGCCCGTCTTTTCTGGCCCAGCGGTCATACAATCTGCTGGAACCGGTGCTGGACAGCAACAGCCCGCAGCCGGCCACAGTCCTGGCAACGTTCCGCAGTCAGGACGGCCAGGACAGCGGGCGCCCGGGCATTGTCGCCAATCAAAATGGCTTCTATATGTCCCACGTGTACCTCGGCCAGGACAATGCCGCGGCGCAGCAGTTCCTGCTGGCTTTCATCGGACACTGGCTGCCCGCAGTCTGGCAGCGCCTCAGCGAGCAGCGCCTGCAGCAAACAGTCGATATCGCCGGACTGCAGAGCCTGGACGACTTGGCCCAATTCTGCCGCGACAACGGCAGTGACGGCGGCAACCGGGCTGAACAGACTTTGCGCAGCGCACAAAAACTGCAGCAGGAAGCCCAGACGGCTTTCACCGCCAAACTGTATCCGTCGGCTTACCGTCTGGCCGGCGAGGCGCGCCGGCAGGCCAGGCTGGCTTTCGCCCTGGCCAGTCCCTCCCGGGATGGTGAGCTGCGCGGAGCCTGGCTGCATTCGCCCTACGGAATAGCTGACTGGGGCTGGGACAAGACCGTGCGGGTCCTGGCGGAAAACGGCTTCAATGCGATCTTCCCGAATCTGCTCTGGGCCTATGTGGCTGATTATCCCAGCGCGGTGCTGCCCCAGCATCCCAGCCTGGGTTCGGGACGGGACAAGCGCGATTTCCTCCAGGAATGCCTGGATGCCTGCCGTAAATATCAGGTCGAGATGCACGTCTGGAAAGTCAACTGGTTCATGGGGCACCGCACACCGCCGGCGCTGCGCGAAGAAATGCAGAAAGCCGGGCGCACGCAAGTAACCGTCGAAGGCCAGCAGACGCTGTTTCTGGCACCACATCTGGAAGAGAATTTCCGTCTGGAGCTGGAGTCGATGCTGGAAATCGTGCAACGCTATCCGGTGGACGGCCTGCATTTTGACTATATCCGTTACCCGGACGGCAAATGCGATTTCAGTGACAGCGCCAAGGCGGCATTCGAAGCATCCCTGGGAGCAAAAGTCGAGCGCTGGCCCCAGGATTGTCTCCAGAACGGCCGTCTGTACAGTGAATATACTCTGTGGCGGCAGGAGAACATCACTCGTCTGGTGCGGGAAGTCTCGCAGCAGGCCAAAGCCCTGCGCCCGGAGATCAAGATTTCGGCCGCAGTCTATGGCAATTGGGAGAGCGCCCGCTTTTCAGTTGCCCAGGATGCCTTGGCCTGGGTGGAGGAGCAGCTGCTGGATTTTATCTGCCCGATGAATTACGAATCATCGGCTCAGGAATTCGCCTACTATCTGCAGGAACAGACCCGGCTGGTGCAGAACCGCCTGCCAGTCTATCCCGGCATCGGCATCAATCTTCTTGAAGACGCGGCCGCAGCGGCTGAACAAATCCAGCTGGCACGGCAGCTGGGTGCCGATGGCTTTATCTGTTTTCAGCACAACAGCACATTTGCCACTGAGTTCCTGCCTGTGTTCAAAGAAGGCATCAGCCGCCTCCCGGCCGGTCCAAGCCTGCCCCATCATCAGCCGGCCTGGCCGCATACCTTGCATGCCTCCCGGAATCCGCTGTTGCGCGACTTCTACAGCCTGCAGGAGTCCGTGTTCGCAGAAGTCACCCTGCCCGAGAAGTTAAACTCCAGCACCATGCGCCTCGGTCTGCTCCGGAACGGCTGGGAATTGGCGCAGGACTGCAGTAT
>JAAZIZ010000388.1 GCA_012800565.1 Lentisphaerota bacterium | reverse complement strand
CTACATACGGCAGCCTGAAAGCAATCAAGTGCTTATCACCAGATTTCGCACATTAACCATTTTTTTGCATTTTCTGCTCTGCATCACTTGACTGGTCCTTGATGCAGGCTAAATTTATCTCAGTCTTGCCCGGAGCCGGGTAACAATCTCGCTGTCATCCGTCATCAGAAAATTATTTTCAGGAAACTCCTCTATGAAACAAGTGATCACTGACTGCCGTGAAGCTGCCCTGGCCATCCTGAAGCCTTCCCGGCGCGAGCTTGAGCATGGTCTGGAACTGCATCGCGATGCCTTTGTCTGTGAGTCGTATGGCTTTACCCCAACCGGGCTGATGCTGCGGGGAATGGAACAGGGAGTCATCACCCCCAATGAATTCAATTATATCTTCGAACAGCAGATTCATGTGGACTATCTTCAGAAGCCGGAATGGTTTGCTGAATGCCAGGAAGCCTGGGAGGCTTCCGGGGTGGATGCAATGCTGGTCAACGCCGGGCAGGAATGCAACCACATCTCGACCTTGCTGAAAAGACTCGCCAATCTCACCTGTCTGCCGGACCGTTATCCGCAGCTCTACGCCCGCGCCACCACTGTCGAAGGTCTGCATCAAGCCCGGCGGGAAGGACGCAAGGCGCTGATCCTGACTACCAACGGCGTGCCGCTCTGTCTGGAACCGCCGTCAGTAACCCAGAGCCTGTTTGCCCTGGAGACTTTTGCCAAACTCGGGGTGCGGATGATGCACCTGACCTACAACCGCCGCAATCCCCTGGGAGACGGCTGCGGCGAACACAGTGACGCCGGCCTGAGCCAGCTCGGAGAGCAGGTAATTGATGCTATGAACCGTATCGGGGTTATCCCTGATGTCGCCCATTCCGGCCAACGCACCAGCCTGGAAGCCGCGCTGCGCTCCCGCAAACCAGTCGTGGCCAGTCATACCGGCATGAGAAAACTGAGCACCCATTACCGTTGCAAGGAAGATGAGGTCTGCCGGGCCATTGCCAACAGTGGCGGATATGTGGGCATCTGCGGCATGCCGCAATTCCTGCAAGGCAGCGGCCGCATTGACCAGATGCTGGCCCATATCGATTATGCTGTCGAAACCCTGGGTGCCGATCACGTCGCCATCGGCACAGACAACGGATACTGGGTCGGCGGCAATGACCATGACTGGGATATCTTCCCCAAGGGAGGAGAAAATTTCGAATCGCTGTGGCGCCCGGAACCGGAATTTGAGCTCAAGCCCGGTATGCGCGAAACCATGGCCTGGACCAACTTTCCGCTGTTTACCGTAGGAATGGTCCAGCATGGCCATTCCGATGACGATATCCGTAAAATTCTAGGCGGCAATGTCCTGCGGGTTCTCAGGGCCACCCTGCTCCCGCTGCCGCAGGACAATTCTCCCCGGAGCTGATTCCGCACTTCCGGGATGATATGCCATTCTGCAGGAAACCCCGTTCCAGCCCAAGGAACTGACCATGCTGACTAAACTGCTGTTTCTCTTGTGCATTCCTTTGCTTTCGGCCACTGAGTACTTTGTCTCCCCGGCAGGTGATGATAACCATCCCGGCAGCCGGGAGCAGCCTTTTGCGACCATCAACAAGGGAGTACATACTCTCCAGGGCGGAGATACCCTGACCATCCTGCCCGGAAGATATTATGAATGGGTGGAGCGCAGGGACTTAGGCGTACCGGATAAAACCACCCTGATCCGGGCTGCTTATCCGGAATCAGTGCTGCTGCACGGCGACCTGCCCTGCTCCGGCTGGACTCAGGTGCCCGGCACACAATTCACCTATTGCACTGACTGGAAAGAGAACGTCAATGCCGTGAATGAGCGCGACACCTTGAAGATTTTTATGCCCGCAGGCACCCTGCAGGACCTGGAATTCAAGCGCGAGTTGTGGTACTATGACCGGGATGCCGGCAAGCTCTATATCTCGACCTCGGATGGCCTGTCGCCGGAGCAGCACCTCTACAGTGTCTCGGTTCTGATCGGGAACGGATTGTTCATCCAGAATCCGGTCAATGTGATTATTGAAGGATTGATGGTCAGCGGCTTTTATTCCCATTACCGGGTGGAAAACCGCATAAGCAGTGGCTTGTACGGCATCAGAATCAACCACCCGCAAAACAGCATCGTGCGCAACTGCCGGGTCTTCTTCAATGCCAACGGCATCCATAGCGGGCATGGTGACGGCGGAGTGCTGGAGGACTGCGTCGCCTACGCCAACGGCTCCTATAACCCGTCTTCGGGCGGGAATATCGTTATCTGGTGCCCAGCCAAGAATGGAGCAATCCGCAACTGCCTCTCATTTTTCAGCGCCAAGCCCGGCGGACGGATCGGCATCAGAATCTACGGCGGTGCCGCGGAAAATTGTCTGATTGAGAACTGCATGTCGTTCGGCGAGGACGCCATGGGCATTAAAGCCACCAATATCAACAGCTTCTGCCGCAACAACTACTGTGACAGCGGCGTGCACTGCGTAAACAGCGCCAACAATACCTCGGGCGGCGTCAACGCCTATAATGCCAAAGCCAGCGATTTGCGCATCGATAAAATTCCCCGCCAGGACTGGGATAAGCTTTTTGCCGACCCCGATAATCACGATTTCCGCCCCCAGGGCAATGTCGCCGGTCTGGAAAACGGCATCCAGGACCGCGGTGATGTCTTCTTCCTTTCACCCCTGGGCAATGACTCCTGGGACGGACGCTCGGTCAGTTCTGCCTGGAAAAGCTTCCGTGCTCTGCCCCCCGACAGCACTGCTTATCTGCTGCCCGGCATCTATGACTTGAACGAATTGAGCGTCCCCGGAGTGACTCTGAAGACCCGCGGGAGCGGCATGCGGGCGATATTCCAGAACGGCCTGCAGGTCTCTGCAGAACGAGTTACCATTGATGGACTTAATTTCGTCAAAAACGCAGTGCAAATCTCAGGGCGCGGCAGCAAGATCAGAAATTGCGGCTTCGCAGTGCCCCTGCAGATCAGTGGAGAGGACTTCCTGGCCTGCCATAATGCCTTTACCATCGCCCCGCAATGGGACTTGAGCAAGGGCTGGGAGCATAGCAACCTCTTTCCGGACAGCCAGCCGGCACCGCAATTCGTGAACCACGAAAGCGGCGATTTTACTCTGAAGAATGCATCCGCTTTCGCCGGACGAGGACTGGACTCATTGCCGCTGGGACCATACCGGCTGATTCGTGAGAGCAAGCCGGCCGTAATCACCGGTCCGTTCGTGCGTTCAGTGACCGCAACCACGGCCAACATCGAATGGTGGACTGACCGCAAGGACGTCACCACAGAACTGATGTGGGGCCCGGATGAGAGTTGCGGCCTGAGGGCCGGCCAGAGCTATGCCAGCAGCTATTACCATTCGGTGACTCTGACAGGATTGATTCCCGGCAAGCAGTACTTCGGCAAAATCGCCTCTCGTGCTCCGGCCCGCGAGCATCATGGCAACAGCGAGCTGGCTCTGGCTGATCGCTTCAAGCCCCGGGAACTGATCACTTCACCAGTGTTTTCCCTCACTACCGCAGAGACTCAAGAAGCATCCAGGACTTATTACGTCAGTCCGGAGGGCAATAACCAGCAGGATGGCAGCGCTTCCGCGCCCTGGCAGACTATTTCCCGGGCTCTTGACCAGGCCAAAGCCGGAGACGTGATCGAGGTCCGGGGAGGGACATATCGCGAGGCGCTGGTCTTCCGTTCCGGTGGTGACCGTGAACATCCTCTGACTCTGCGCAGTGCTGCAGGCGAGACCGTCATACTGGACGGATTCCGGGTACTGACTGAGGGCATCATCCTGGATACCAAGTCGCATGTCGTTATCGACGGCTTCCATTTCCGCGATTTCAACGACACCTGCGGCGCCGGCATTCTTATCAAGGGCGGCTCAGAAATCCTGATCCGGCGCTGCTTCTATGACGGGCGCTGCAACGGCTATACACCGCACTTTATCGATGCCAACAGTGTGTCCCGGCTGACCTTGGAGAATTGCGTGATCATCCGTGGCTTCAACGGCGCAAGATTTTGGCGCTGTCCCGATTTAACCATCCGGAACTGTGTCTGGTACATGAATCAGATAGACCACATGTATATCCACAACCAGCCGGAGGAAAAGGCGCTGCTGGAAAAGAACATCTTTTGCGAGTGCTCGCCTTCCAAATACCCCCAGGCGCTGCTGGGAGTACATCACCTGGAAGCCCTGCAACTGCGTCAAAATGCCTTCTATCTGCGGATGCCGGAAATCCATCGCAGGCTGCTCTCTTTCGGGCGTTTCAAAGGCGAACTGCTGTCAGTCAGTGCCAATCGGCAGACTCTGGCTGATTATGGGGTAGATATCAGCGACATATACATAGATAATCCCCAAATACCCGTTCTGCCCGAACCGCTGAGGTTCTCAGACAACCCGGAAAAATATCCTCAGGAAGCTGAGGAACTGCAGAAATCTCATCCTGCGGTCGAACAGCACCTGCAGAAGAATGGCACTTACGCGCCCTGGAGTTTCCCGCAATTCTTTGCCCAGAATCCTGAACTGAACCGGCTCGACATCGGTCTGCAACCGGCGCAGTTCCAGAAATAACCGGGTTAGATATCCCGGCTCACCCGCATGGAGCATAGCTTCGGCCCGCACATGGTGCAGAATTT
>JAAZIZ010000387.1 GCA_012800565.1 Lentisphaerota bacterium | reverse complement strand
AGTAAAAATCCGGCAATACAAAAAGTTAATTCCACATTCGAGAGTTGCAAATGCATAGCCGTAAAACCGCCCCAAACTGCTCCAAAAAGCTTCAAAGAGGCGGTATCATGAGTAACTTGACATCTTTGGCGGTTCGATAAAGAAGAGCTAACCGCCAAGAACGCCAAGGACGCCAAGAAGAGCTAACCGCCAAGAACGCCAAGAGATGGCAGCCCAAGTTCCCGGCTCTGGCCCCTGTGAGGGAGCCACACCGGAGCCAGCCCCCCTACACCATCTTCCGCACCGGAGGTGCAGCACACACCTCGCTGGCGCCGGTTTTGGCTTGCAAATATGGCCAGCGCAGATAGAGTATAACCGGCGGCGCAGCGGCGCGGTAAAAATTCTGCCGGCCAAATCGCCGTCCAGGGGCAAGGGTGCTTTTTCAGCAGGAGAAACAGATGGTCAAATTCAGTGCGAAGTTAGTGGATCAGCAATTGGTGTTGCGGTATGGCCAGGAGCAGCTGGCGTTGTCCTGGCCGGCAGTCGCGGTCAGCATCGGTGGCCGGCGACTGGTGCCCAAGAAAGCCAGCAGCGCTTTGGAAAAGACCTCCTCCGGCTGGCGGCAGTCGTTTGTGCATGGCAGCCTGTGCTTCCAGGTCGGGATTGAAGTCTGTGCAGGGTGGATAAAAAAGCAGCTTGAGATTTCCAGCACCGCCGAACTGCCTACCCCGGATTATGTCGAGGTGGATGCGCAGGAAGTCGCGGACCCGGAATTGAGCCGCAGGGGTTATATGGCTACGTTTGAGCAGAAAAAACGGCCCGGAGCGGAAGAGGAGGGAGGCGGTCTGATGCCGGGTTGCGGATATCCGCTGATCGGAGGGAAGTTCTTCTGCGGGCTGGAGCATCCCGCCGCTTTCAACCAGATTACCAGGAGCGGCCGCAAGACGGTGAGCTACCAGCTGCGGCATTTCCCGGTCTGGGAGAATGGCCGCCTGCCGGGCGTCGCCGCAGTGCTGGGGCTGGCTGCGGCACCGGAAGAGGTGTTCGCCAAGTACGTCGCCAGCATCCGCCTCCCCCGCCGGCAGAAGCCGCTGTTCTCTTTCTGCTCGTTCTGGTCGGACCCCTATCTGGGCAATTACGAATACGATATCCGCAAGGATAATTATCTGAGCCTGCTGCGGGTCTTTACCCAGCTGGGCCTGCATCCGGATGTGATCACCCTTGATGCCGGCTGGCAGGACCGCCAGACGGTCTTCCAGGCCAAAAAAGCCTTCGGCGGTGAAAAAGCCTTGCGTGAACTGGGCCGGACTTTTCGGGCGCAGGGCATCGATTTAAGCCTCTGGGTCTCGCATAATGGCCCGATGGGAATGGCGCCGGAATTCCTGCGCCGGAAAGGCATTGCCATCGGCAAGGGCGAAAGCTCAGCCTATTGCGGAGATAATTATGCAGTGATGCTGGACCGGAAGCTGGAGGCGCTCCTGCAGAAACGCTTTTGTGAGCTGGCCGGACCGGATTACCAGACGGTGCACTTCAAGATAGACTGGGATAACGAATGCGCCACCAGCCCGGAATTTCAGGCCAAATATCCGACTCGCAATCATGTGCGCCAGGGCAGCATTGACGCGATGTGCCGGATTGCAGCGGCGCTGCGCGCGGTCAATCCCGCGGTCATCACGCGCAATGGCTGGTGGCCTTCGCCCTGGTGGCTGCAGCACGCCAACCATATCTTCCTCTCTGATTCCGGTGATTCGGAATTCGCCATGCTGCCCTCCCGGACTCAGCGCGACAGCGCAGCCACCCACCGTGATATCATGTACTACAACTCGCTGCGGCGTGACCGCAGCGCAGTGCCGCTGGATTGCTTTGATAACCACGAGCTGCCGCATGCCCGCCGCAATCCTTTTGCGGAAGAGCGCGGCTCATGGGTCAACACTCTCTGGCTGTCTGTGCTGCGGGGCAGTTCTTATTTCCCCTACAAACTGCAGCCCGAAGCTCTTGAGGACTGGCAGGCTGAGTCGTTGCGGGAAATCATGGCTTTCGCCCGCAATTATGCGGAGCATATTATCGTCGAGCATGGGCGGATGGTTCTCGGCCATCCCGGCAAGGGGGAAATCTATGGTTTCCTGCAACCGGGTCAGAAAGACAGCTGGTGCCTGCTGCGCAATCCGCTGCCTCTGCCCCAGACGCTGCGCTTTGACCCGGCGGCGATCAGCGGCCAGACAGTAAAAAGCGTGGCCCAATTTTATCCCGATTACCGTCTGCTGCCCAACCCCGGGGAGCTGACTTTCCTGCCCGGTGAGGTGAAAGTGATGATCATCAGCAGCAGGAAACTGACTCTGCCGGGCGCACAGCCGTTCCAGGTCCGGGCCGAGGGCAAGGGCTTCCGCTGCTACCGCCCTGCATCCGCTTGCCCGCAAGTGCCGCCAGTATATCAAATACCGAAGCTGGAATGCGGCGCTCCCAGCCACCAGACGGTCGAGGGACGGCTGCAGCTGAAATTCAAGCTGCTGGTCCCCTACCGGATGCGGAATTTTGAGCTGCAGATCAAGGTCAGCCATCCGGATATGGACAAGCTGCAGTTCTGGTTGGCGAGCTCACGCTACGACGGCTGGAACTTCTGCTGCTACCGCATACCGCTGACCGAGGTGCCCTACAACCGTCCCGGCCATGGCGAAGCCAAGAATCCCGATGGTTTCCCCAAACGCCGGGAGCGGTTCTTCGTTGCCAGCATTCCGCAAGGCGGTGAGGCGTTTTTCAATTTTGAGTGCGCAGGTGCGGCAGTCAAGCCGGAGCAGCTGGAAATCTGGGCCTCGGGTTATGAAGGGCCGGAACGCGTGGGTGAGCCCTGCAGCGCTGCACCGCTGGGATTCACCCGCGGCTTGCCGTATCAGCATCCGCTGGGATTCCCGCTCGCGGTGCGGGTGCTCTGAAAATAATCCTGCCCGCCGGGGATGTCCGAATACCTCCGGCGGGCAGCACAAATATATCTGGTCCTGGATAGGCGGCTATTGAGGCGCCAGAGCCGCAGCTATTAATCCCGGGCGCCCTGGCGCTTGCTCTCGACCACATCACGGATAATCTGGTCCAGGTTGCGTTGCGGACGGTAGCCGATCAAGGCGGCGATTTTGCTGAGGTCAGGCACGCGCCGGCGCATATCATCGAAGCCCTCGCCGTATGCCTGCTGATAGGGTATCTTCACGATGGGTGAATCACTGCCGGTGATCTCCTTGACCCGCAGGGCCAAGCCCTCAATGCTGATCTCCTCATTGTTGCCGATATTGATGACCTGGCCGCGGGCAGCCGGGCAGTCCATCAGCTGACAGAGCGCTTCCACCACATCATACACATGCGCAAAGCAGCGGCTCTGCTGGCCGTCACCGTAAACGGTAATGGGGTCGCCACGCAGAGCCTGGCTAACAAAAGCCGGCACCACCATC
Source organism: Lentisphaerota bacterium (assembly GCA_012800565.1). Taxonomy (GTDB): domain Bacteria; phylum Verrucomicrobiota; class Lentisphaeria; order Oligosphaerales; family Oligosphaeraceae; genus JAAZIZ01. The sequence continues at coordinate 1,464 of JAAZIZ010000387.1, read as the reverse complement.
CCGTACTGCCCGGTCTGACGCGGCCCGACGGTATTGAACAGCCGCACGATGACTACCGGCAGGCGGGCCTCGGTCCAGTATGCCAGGGCCAGGAATTCATCAAGCGCCTTGGCGCAGGCATAGCTCCAGCGTCTGGTGCTGGTGGCTCCCATGACGGTATCATCATTTTCACTGAAGGGCACTTTTGAGCCTTTGCCATAGACTTCGGAGGTGGAAGTCAGCAGAAAGGGGCGGCGGTAGCGGGCGCAGGCTTTTAACACCGACTCGGTGCCGCCGACGATGCTTTGGATGGTACGCACCGGCTGCTCGATAATCAGGCGTACTCCGACTGCCGAGGCCAGATGGTAGACTTTGCTGACTTGCTGTACGCAAGTGTCCACCAGGGCTTCGTGGTTGACTGAATCCACGATCAGGCGCAGGCGCCGACCGTCGTCCAAGTCAGCCAGGTTGTCGTAGCTGCCGGTGGAAAGATCATCAATGACCAGCACATCTTCGCCTTTGGCCAGCAAGGCCCGGCACAGATGCGAGCCGATAAAGCCCGCCCCACCAGTGACCAGTACGCTCATAATACATCCTCGGTTGGGAGAAACTGCAGGAACAACAGGGAAAGAGAAATACGGCCGGGACAGTGTCAGCGCCCCAGCTCAACAGAGCGGTCCCGCGCCGCCTGAGTCATGTCCAGTACCGTTTGCCGGAAATCCGCCTGCTCCAAAACTGCCAGAGCGGCCGCGGTGGTCCCTCCGGGGGAGGTCACCGCGATGCGCAACTCTTCCGGGCTGCCCAGCTTCTGCTCAAGCATTTCGGCAGCACCGCGCATGGTCTGTATTGCCAGCTCCAGGGAGAGGTCTGGCGGCAGGCCGAGTTTAATCCCGGCCAGACGCAGTGCCTCAATGAATTCGAACATGTAGGCCGGACCGCTGCCACTGATGGCGGTCACCGCGTCCAGCCAGTCTTCAGCGACTCGCCAGACTTTGCCCAGGGGGCTTAAAATCTGGTCCGCGATCTTGGCGGCTGCTTCATCGGCACCGGAGCCCAGAGCGTAGCAGCTGGCGCCTTTGCCAACCATCAGCGGGGTGTTGGGCATGACCCGGACGATGCGGCCGGTGCCGAACCAGGAACGCAGTTTCCGGATATTGATGCCGGCGCAGATGGAAATGACTATGACGCCCTCTTTGCGGGGCGGCAAGGCCTGGGCTGCGGCCTCGGCCACCTGCGGCTTGACAGCCAGGATGATTACATCGGCCGCGCCAGCCAGGGCTGCGGGATTGTCCTGGCATGGCAGGCCGGTGGCAGCGCTGAAACTCTCCCGGGCTGCTGCCGAGATATCGCAGGCGGCGATGTTGTCAAAGGGGAAGACTTTGTTCCGGACCAGTCCGCTGGCCAGAGCGGTGGCCATCTTTCCGGCACCGATAAACAGGATATTCACCATCCTCTCCAGGGAATCAGGCTTACAAGCCCATCTTT
>JAAZIZ010000386.1 GCA_012800565.1 Lentisphaerota bacterium | reverse complement strand
CTCAACTCCATTCAGTTGTTTGTCTAAAAAATTTATATTGCTCATACCTACAGCTCCTCGGTCTTGAATTCGCTATAGCCTTCATAGAAGTAGCTGACATCGATGCCCTTCATGTTCGGGAGGGGCAGGGTCAGTCCGTACATGTGTGCAACCAATGCCTTGAACTCCACCCCCTCCGGGCAAAGCTTGGCGATAAGTTTGTCAATCCGGCTCATGTCTCGTCTCCCGCACTCAGAAATCTCTGCTTGTGTTGACCAGTTAAAATCTCCATTTGTTCAATAGCAATACGGTTAAGCTTTTGCAGACGTTCAGATTGTGACAGGCCTTCACTGATGAAGAGCGCGTTTAAATTTTCCAGATTAGCTAGACAAACGAGTTGTGAAGCATTTGCCTGGTCGCGAATATTGCCTTTTTCACCGGGATTCGCGTCTCGCCAGTTCTTTGCCGTCATCCCGAAGAGTGCCATGTTCAGGACATCGGCTTCGCTGGCATAAATCAGGCTGGTTTGTTTTCCCGTCAGTTCTGGCGGGATCAGGTGGGCTTGTATCGCACTGGTGTGGATGCGGTAATTGATTTTTGTCAGGTTTCGCTTCACATCCCAGCCAAGTTGTTTCTGCTCCAGCTCCTGCATACGTTGGAACTCTTTAATCAGGTAGAGTTTGAACTCGACCGAAACCCACGAGGCGAATTCGAAAGCGATGTCCCGATGAGCGAAGGTGCCGCCGTAGCGCCCAGCCTTGGATTCGAGTCCGATCGCCCCCGTGGCAGTGATCCATTGCTTGGGGGTCAGAGTGAAACTGTTGAGGCCTGCCTGTTTTCTAATCCCGTCGAATTCGACGGGGTTAAAGTCTGGATTGTGCAGGTGTTCCCAGATTCCAAGGAGTTCTAGAGTATTACGGTTGCGCAGCCAGTTGCGGATTAAATCGTCCGGATGCTCTGGATTTTTGGATTTGGCGATGTCCGTCAGGCAGATGAAGTCATTCTGGTCGATGGTCTTGACCTTCACCTCCGTACTGAGAACCAAGAGCGTTTTGTTCTTAGCCATTTTTATTCACCCTCAATTTCCGCCACGATAGCGTCGATTTCCGCCCGCAGCTGGTCAATCCGTGCGACAGTGCTTTTCAGCTCGGCATTGAGTTTGACAATGTCAATGACTTCGCGGGTGTCTTCGGCTTCGACATAGCTGCTGACCGAGAGGTTATAGTCGTTGGCTGCGATGGCCTCGTATGTCGCCGATTTAGCCAAATACTCGACATCGGCCTTGGCATCGAACATTTGCATGATCTGCTCGATGTGCTCATCGAGCAGCACGTTGTTGTTGGTTTCCTTCTTGAACAGGCTGCTGGCGTCGATGAACTGTACGCTGGTATCGCTCTTGTGCTTGGAGAGCACCAGGATATTGACGGCGATGCTGGTGCCGAAAAACAGGTTAGGCGCCAGTGAGATCACAGTTTCGATGAAGTTATTGTCCACCAGGTAGCGGCGGATTTTCTGCTCGGCTCCACCGCGGTAGAAGATACCCGGGAAGCAGACGATGGCGGCGCGCCCCTTGCTGGAGAGATAATGGAGCGCGTGCAGCACAAAGGCGAAATCGGCCTTGGACTTGGGGGCGAGCACGCCGGCCGGGGCAAAGCGCTCGTCGTTGATCAGGGTAGGATCGTCGCTGCCGATCCACTTCACCGAGTAGGGCGGATTGGACACGATGGCGTCGAAAGGCTTGTCGTCGCCGAAATGCGGGGCGAGCAGGGTGTTACCAAGCTTGATGTTGAACTTGTCGTAGTTGATGTTGTGCAGGAACATATTCATCCGCGCCAGGTTGTAAGTGGTGTGGTTGATCTCCTGCCCGAAGAAGCCATCCACGATGATATGTTCCTCAAACTGCTTCTTGGCCTGCAGCAGCAGCGAGCCTGAGCCGCAGGCGGGGTCGTAGATTTTATTGACGCTGCCTTGTTTGTGCATGGCCAGCTCTGCGATTAGCCGGGAGACATGCTGCGGCGTGAAGAACTCGCCGCCGGACTTGCCGGCATTGGCGGCATAGTTCGAGATCAGAAACTCATAGGCGTCGCCGAACAGGTCTATATGGCTATTGCTGAAGTCGCCAAAATCCAGTTCTGCCACTCCTTTGAGCACAGCTGCCAGGCGGATATTCTTGTCCTTGACGGTATTGCCGAGGCGGTTGCTGGTGGTGTCGAAGTCGGCAAACAGCCCCTTGATGTCCTGCTCCGAGGGATAACCGCTGGCCGAGGCTTCGATAGCGGCAAAAATAGCGGCTAAATCGGTGTTCAGGCTCTCATTGGCGTGAGCCTTGGCAGCTACGTTGGCAAAAAGTTGGCTAGGATAGACGAAATAACCCTTGGTCTTGATAGTATCGTGTTTAACCTCATCTGTGATGGCGCTATCGGAATACTTGTCATAACGGACGTTCTCGTCGCCTTCTTCGAAGTAGGCTGAGAAATTCTCGCTGATAAAGCGGTAGAAGAGCGCGCCGAGCACATACTGCTTAAAGTCCCATCCATCCACGGCACCACGCACTTCGTTGGCTATCTGCCAGATGCGGCGTTGCAGTTCTGCCCGTTGCTGGCTGCTCGTCATAATAGTTTTTCCTTTAAATAGTTAGTTTAGCCTTATCGGCAAAATCTGTAAATGTACTGCACGCGCTCTGGAAATATGCTGTCGGCAACGAAGATGACTTCGTGTGACTTCGTGTCCTCCCCCCATTTTCAAGTCACCGTTACTTCTTGCTCCAGGGCTTTGAAGATACGACTGAGCGCGTGACAGAAGTTGCTTACCAGGATCTGCGCCGCGGCGCGGTCTTTGCCGCGAAAAGCCGCCATGATCTGCACGCTTTGCTCGGAATGCTCGATCAACCCTATGGAGACCAGCTGCCCTTTCAGGCGCTGCAGGATGGCTATGGTCTCCTCGGCATTGCCCTGCTGCGCGTAGGTGTTCAGGTTGTCTAGCACCGGACGCCAGTCCATGACGGTTTGCGCCAGGATCATCTTGATCTCACCCAGTGATATTTGGTATTGTTCTCGCATAAAATCGTGCATTTGGCGCACTATGGCGCCTTCGCTGCTTTCCTGGGGCAGCTGCGCCTCGCGGAACTGCCGCTCCGGCACCAGCCCCAGGGCCTCAGCTATGCAGAGCAGCAGCTGGTCGCGCTCGAAGGGCTTGGGTATAAAGCCGGTGGAGCCGGCCCCCAGCGCCTGGTCTATATCCTCTTGGAAGGCGGAGGCGGTAAGGGCGATAATATGGGTTCTGCCGCTATTGTCCAGCTTGCGTATTTCCCGTATGGCGGTATATCCGTCCATAATCGGCATTTGTATATCCATAAAAATAAGGT
>JAAZIZ010000385.1 GCA_012800565.1 Lentisphaerota bacterium | reverse complement strand
TAATATTTTTCAGAAAAAAGACAAAAAAAAACGCCTTTGCGAACTGTTTCGTCGCAAAGGCATTTACGGTTATGCTTAGATATTAGTGCGAACTATTTCTGATTCTTTGATACTGGCCAGAAATGAACACGATGAAGACACCAGCGACACCAGGGGGAAGCAGACAAAAACAGCGCAAAAAAATAAATTACAAACCAACCGCAACTAAAGTTTAAAATCTGGCTTGACAACAGAAAATTGCAGATTAGCTTAAGTATCAGGGAAAGCGTTTCTCTTTTTACTAAAACCTTTTCTTAGTTCTTTTTTTATGGGGTGGGCGTTTATACCGCACCGGCAAGATTAGTCTTATGGGCTGGCGATGATTATGGTGTGCGTTGTCAAATGTCGTCTGTTATCACAAGATTTTGCCCATTCACATTTAGGCAGAAATGAATTGTTCTTTTTGCTTTGCGGGATTAGATTATTACCGGGCCGTTTTTTCTGCTGCCCTGTTTCGGCTGCTGTTCCTCGTCACTCTCTGTTTCTGAAGAATCCGAGGTGCTTTTGTCATGATTTATTATTTTTCCGGGACAGGCAACTCCGCTTGGGTGGCACGCATGCTTGCTGACGCGACCGCCGATCGGTGCGAGGATATGAGCACATATCTGAAAAACGGCTGGCACCCGCCGCCGCTTGTGCCTGGCGAGCGTTTGGGCCTGGTGTTTCCGGTCCACGCCTGGCGTCCGCCGCGGGTGGTGCTCGATTTCATCAATCAGCTGCCGCCGCCATCAGAAGAAAGCTATGTATTCGCAGTCTGCACCATGGGCGGTTTTGCCGGCAATACTTTTTCCTTTTTGCGCCAGTTCATCCGCCTGGACAGCTGTTACTCCGTCCTGATGCCGGAAAATTATATCCTGCTGGCGGGGCGTGAATCGGATGCTCAGATCAAGCATAAGATCACCGCTGCCAAAGCCCTGATTCCCAAGATCGCCGCCAGCATTCTGGCCGGCAAGAAAGCATTCCTGGTCAAACGCGGGCTGTTGCCCAGTTTTTTCACCGGCTGCATCGGTGCGCTGTTCAATTGGCGGGTCAATGACCGGAAATTCCATACTACCGCCAAATGCAATGGCTGCGGGACGTGCGCCGGGCTCTGTCCCCTGAGCAACATCAGCCTTGACAATGGCCAGCCAAAATGGCAGGGCAACTGCATCCACTGCATGGCCTGCCTGCAGCGCTGCCCGCAACAAGCCATTGAATACGGCAAAATAACCCTGAGTCGCAAACGCTATGTCTTCCCGGATTCATGCTGAAGCATCCCGGATACACCTATACACCACCAAATTAAAGCAAAAGGATCAGAAAGAACATGAAAGCAGCGATTACCGACGGCGCGGGCAAAGTCTGGCTGGAAGATATCCCGATGCCTGAACCCAACGATTACCAGTGCCTGTGCCGGAATCTCGTCTGTGCTTCCTGCACCGGCACCGACCGTAAGCATATCCACAACCAGCTGCCCTGGTCACAAGTATACCCAGGAGTACTGGGGCACGAGAGCCTCGGAGTGGTGGTCGAGGTTGGCAAAAAAGTCAAGCTATACCGCCGCGGCGACACGGTCTTCCGCCCTACTCCAGTCTATCCCGGCGACAGCATCTGCGGCTTCAGTTCAATGTGGGGCGGCTTCTCGGAGTACGGTCTGGTAACCGATGCAGATGCCTGGCTGGCCGATGATTCCGCCGCACCAGTCAACAGCTACTCCCAGTACCAGATGATCGTCCCGGACGATCTGAACCTCGACCCTGCGGCCGCAGTACAGCTGATCACGCTCAAGGAAGTCACCGGCTTCGCCCACAGCGTTGGAGTAACCCTGAATACTCCGACCCTGCTGCTGGGAGCCGGTTCAGTCGCATTGGCTTTCTGCCGCGGCATCAAGCTGCTTGGTGGCTGTCCCTTGATCGTCGCCGCCCGTAGAGACTGCCAGCTGGCCACCGCAGCCAAAATCGGCGCTGACTATGTGATCAATACAGAAAAACAATCTTTGCCGGACGTGGTTCGGGAAATCACCGGCGGCAAGGGCGTCTCGCGGCTGATTGACGCTACCGGCTCGCCCCAGTACATTGAGAAATGCCTGCCCGCTTTAGCCGCTGATG
>JAAZIZ010000384.1 GCA_012800565.1 Lentisphaerota bacterium | reverse complement strand
TGAAACGCGGTGGCCTGGGCTATGAGCAGCCGACCGACAAGACTTTCCCACCGCTGGATACCGTGATTGCCATGATCCGCGCCTGCCGGGCCATACCCATGACTACCTGGCTCGACGGAGCGCTTGCCGGTGAACACAATCCTGATGAGCAGCTCGACTGCCTGATGGCCAAGAATGTCGAGGCGGTAAATGTCATCCCCGACCGGAACTGGAATTTCTCTGACCCTGCCGTGCAGCAGGAAAAAACTAAGGCCTTGGACCGTTATTTGTCCGCTGCCCAGGCCCGGGCTCTGCCAGTCAATGTCGGCACTGAGGGGAACAAGCCGGGGCAGCGCCTGGTCGATGACTTCAACTGCCCGGCCTTGTCCAAGTACCGCCCGCTGTTCCTGCAGGGGGCCCAGGTTATGGTAGGGCATACCAGGATGCTGCGGTTTGCAGATTTTTCTTACAGCGACCAGGCCGCAAAAGACCTCTTCCCGGAACGCCGACGGCGCAATGAATTCTTTGCCGCAGTCGGGGCGCTGCCTTGTCCCGGACCGCAGCTGCTGCAAAAACTGCAGGCCATGGAGGCCGGGCAGGCATTCACTTTCCTGAGTGATTGTGCCAAACGCCAGAAATGGTCCTGAATTTTACCGGACGGCGATTGTTTCATCTTTCTACAGAGGATTTTACCATGTTTACCGCTGCTGAACCAGAATTGATCCAAAAACGCTATGAAGACGCCCGGCAGCAGTATGCGCTGCTGGCAGTAGATACTGAAGCGGCCTTGCAGACTCTGTCCCAGACCGCCATATCGCTGCACTGCTGGCAGGGAGATGATGTACGTGGTTTCGAGGTGCACCAGGATGCAGTCAGCGGGGGCGGGATTATGTCCACCGGCAATTATCCCGGTGCAGCCATGGATGCGGACACCTTGCGTGCTGATGCAGAGAAAGCACTGGCGCTGATTCCGGGCCCCAAACGCTTCAATCTGCACGCTATCTATGCCGAGACCGAGGGACAGACGGTCCCGCGAGACCAGATCGGCCCGCAGCATTTTGACAAATGGATGCAATGGTCCCGGAAAATGAATCTGCCGCTCGATTTCAATCCTACTTTCTTTGCCCACCCCCTGGCTAACGACGGTTTTACGCTTTCCCATCCGGACCAGGAAATCCGGGAGTTCTGGGTCCGGCATGCCATCGCCTGCCGCCGCATTGCCGCAGCCATGGGCCAGAACCAGAACTGCCCCTGTATCATCAATCACTGGCTTCCAGATGGCAGCAAGGACCAGCCCATAGACCGCCTCGGCCCCCGGCAGCGCCTGCTGCAGTCCCTGGAACAGGTCTTCTCCGTGGATATTCCTCGTGAGTACTGCCGGGATGCGGTGGAGTGTAAATTGTTCGGTCTGGGCAGTGAGGATTATGTGGTCGGGTCGCATGAGTTCTATTTGTGTTATACTCAGACACATCCCCAGATGCTCTGCTTCGATATGGGGCATTTCCATCCTACCGAGACTATTCACGACAAGCTTTCGGCAGTGTTGCTCTTCCAGGATGAACTGCTGCTGCATGTCAGCCGGGGAGTGCGCTGGGACAGCGACCATGTGGTCATCTGCAATGATGATCTGCAACACCTCTGCCAGCAGATCGTGCGCGGGAATTTCCTGCCCAGAGTGCATTTCGCACTTGATTTTTTTGACGGCAGCATCAACCGGGTCGGGGCCTGGGTCGTCGGCACCCGCGCCACCCAGAAAGCACTGCTGGCGGCGTTGCTGGAGCCCACCCGGATACTGCAGTCGTTCGAGGATTCCGGCGACGGTGCGATGAAGCTGGCACTGCTGGAGGAGCTCAAGCAGTATCCCCTGGGAGCGGTCTGGGACTGGTATTGCCTGCAGCACAACGTCCCGCCCGGGGCGGCTTGGATCGACAATCTGATTGATTATGACCGCCGGGTGCTTAAAGCCAGGATACAATAATTGCACCGTGGTCCGTGCTTGCGTAAAAAAGAACTTGAAGGAACTTGAATGTCAAATAAAATGGTGATTTCATTGATGGCCCGGGATTAGGTCGGCATGGTGGCGGAGATTGCCGGTGTGGTGTCCCGGCTGGGCGGAAATATTGAGGATATCAGCCAGACGGTGACCCGGGGCTATTTCTCCATGATTCTAATCGTGCAGTTCAAGGACAAAGTCAGCCCGGCGGTCATCCGGAGCGCCTTGAACGCTGCGGATCAGCTCTCGGATGCCTCGATTGGGGTCTGTGAGTGGCGCAATGTCCCCACGCTTTCGCCCGCTGATA
>JAAZIZ010000383.1 GCA_012800565.1 Lentisphaerota bacterium | reverse complement strand
GAAGTGCGACGCAACCCGGGGTGGGGACTCCCCCCAAAAAACGCGCCCGGCGGGCGCCACTTGAAAAGCAATTGGCTGGCATCCGTCAAGGTCATGAGCAAACGATTCAGGCCATGAGTCCGTTTGGATTGTGGCGCCTTCCAGGCGCTCTGATTTCGGGGTATCGCCTACCTCCGGTTCCCTCGCCTTCCAGGCTCGGTCACCGGAGGTTATTATTGTATAGCCCTGCCGGGCTAAGAGGCACCAGTTGCATTTTCACAACGTGTCATTCAGCACGGGGCTCCAGCCCTCCGGACTCCTGTCTGGGGGGAAAGCAAAACACGAGGCTGAAAACGAGGAAAGAAAACAGGAACCAAAGGAAGAAGTGGATTTTTCCCCCTGGAAATCCGCGAAGAAGATTGAAGAAGACCAAAACCAATAAAATATTGCCATCACTGATATAGGGTGGAGCGTTTAGTTTTCAACTTGCGTTGAAACCGATCGGAACGGCCAGTAAAGTGCTCTTGCTATTTGCTCATTCGGAATTATGTTAAAGATATCCCGGAAAGCCGCGATAGCTGTACCGGAATACTTGCAAATTATCAGCATACACACAGGTTATCTATGTCAGACCACGCCCCGGCCCGGAAGAATGCAAACGTTCTGGGAATGTTTGCCCTGATCAGTGCAATAGTTTTTTTCAGCACCATTGAAATTGTCAGTAAAGACATAGCCTTGAAAGGAGCGCAAATTGAGCCCTTCTTGATGGTCTTCCTGCGCTTCTTTGTAACTGGAGTAGTGCTGCTGGGCTTCGGACTGCCGACTTTCTTTCGCCAGGGCGGAAAGCTGACCTGGGAAGATATCAAAATCTTCCTGCTGAATGGCTTTATTGGCATCGCGGTGAGCATCAGTCTGTTCCATGCCGCAATCATTATGTTCAGCAATGCCTCGTCTTCTGCCGTGGTCTTCAGCGCCAACGCAGTTTTCGCCATTGTGATTGCCCGCTTTATGAACAATGAGCCGTGGTCGGTCCGCAAATGGGCAGCGGTGATTTGCGCTCTGCTGGGAGTCTCACTGTTCATCTTTGAAAAGGGCGCCCCCAGCCTGGATACCCTGAAGGCCATTCTGACCATGTCACTGGCTGCCCTTGGTTTCGCCTATAGCGTCTGCCTGACCCGGCAGCGGGTGCATAAATATGGCGCCATGGTGTTTATGGGGGCCTCGTCGCTGATCGGCAGTCTTTTCACCTTGCCCCTGGCATTGTGGCGCCTGCCCCAGGATTTTCTGGGAGAAATCGCCAAAGTGTGGCCGGAACTGACCTATATTGTGCTGATCGGCACTACCCTGGCCTATCTGCTCTACTATATCGGCCTGAAGCACATGAGCGCTTTTATTGGCGCCATGACTTTCTTCCTCAAACCGGGACTGGCCTGCATCCTGGCCTGGCTCTGGAAAGGCGAACAGATGAACGCCTGGACGATTTCAGGAACCCTGATCATCCTGGCCGCATTAAGCCTGACCCTGCCAAAAAAACGGGCGGCCTGAACCGCCCGTACCCATTTATTGCTGCCTGAACCCTGAACAACGCCCGCAAAGATATTCTGCTTTTCGTGTTACCGGGCACCCAGGCGGTGCAGATATTCCAGGCTGATGGCGGCGCTTTCCCAAGGGGTCAGGGTGGTATTGTCCTGTTCGTAAATCAGCCATTCGCAGGCGCTTTCGCAGGCCGCCTGATATGCCCCCTGCAGATCAATGCAGCCACGACCGAGCTCACAGGTGGTCGCGGGGTCATCAGGAACGATGATGTCCTTGAAATGGATTTGCCGAATCCGCTGGCTGTATTTGCGGATGTAGGAAGCGGGGTCCAGACCGGCCCGGGACAGCCAGCAGACATCCAGCTCCAGAAACACCGCCGCCGGATTGCAGGCCTCAAGAATGCGGTTCATAGCCGGGATACCGTCCGCCAAGGTGAATTCCAGCCAGTGATTGTGGTAGGAGAGCACGGTGCCATGATGCATTGCATTCTTGCCGATGACTTCGCAGCGTTTCTGCAGCGCCTGGTATTCCTTGGCAAAGTCGATAAAGACTCCGAAAGTCACAGCGGGAGACTGCAGCGCTTTGGCATATTCAAACGCATCGCTGTTCTGGTCTTCCAGCTGTTCGGGCTTGAACATCGTGCCGGCGCATTGGAGACCGAGCTTACGCAGGAAATCTGCCAAAGCACGCGGCTCCATCCCGCCGTAATTGCCGTAGAATTCAACCCCGCGGTAACCCAGGCGGGAAATCTTCTCCAGCGTGCCGGGAAAATCTTGATTCAATTCTCTGCGGAAATTATATAGCTGAAGGCCTGTTTTGAATTCTTTCATGTTCGCTCTGCTTTCCTGTTTCAGGGATGATGATTTAACGCCCGGGGCCGGACGGGTCGGAGCCGGGACGGTAGGAGACCCGCCCCGGCATAATCCTGTTATTGATGATAAGCAGCCATCACTTTGGCGAAAGCTGCACAGAATTTGTCCTGGTCGCTGCGGCTGGCCATCAGCCAGCCCTTATCGACTACCAGGGCTTGACGGTAGGTGACGTCCTCAGCCACCTGATTGCTCTCAATGCGGTACATATTCTCCGGAATCGTCCACAAGCGCTGCTTGTACATCGGAGCCCCCCAGCCAGTCCCAATCTTGGTTAACCCTTCCGCAGTCAAAGCTTCCAGTACCTTTTCCCGGGTCAGGCCGGGCTTGAGCTGGTGATGGTCAATCAGGATCACAAAGCAGTAATAACTCTGAGAGGTGGCCAGGCGCCCGGGAGATTGTACCCGCACCCCGGGAATGGCATTCAGCTGCCGGCGCAGATATTCCGCGCCTTCGGAGCGAATCCGGGTGTCTTCCTCCAAGCGCGCCAGCTGACTGAGCAGAATTACGGCCTGGAATTCAGTGACCCGGTAATTTTCGCAGAGCAGCCCCATAATGGGTGGCTCCGCCGGCACTCCCTGCTTGGAGCCTAAGGGGTAGCCGATATGGGAGAGGCGCCCCAGGATATCGCCGAGATGCAAATCATTGGTGACGCAGGCACCACCTTCACCGCAGGCCAAAAGCTTGCTTTCCTGGAAGCTGAAGCTGCCGATATCTCCGATGCTCCCGACGTGCCGGCCATTCCAGCGCCCGCCGTGAGCGTGGGCGCAGTCTTCAATAATCCGCAGCCCGTGCTTGGCGGCAATGGCGCAGATTTTGTCCATATCTGCCAGTGAGCCCAGCAGATGCACCGGTATCACCGCCTTGGTCTTGCCAGTGATGGCGCTTTCAAAAGCCTGCGGGTCCATGCACAGTGTGTCGGGCTCGATATCGACTACAACCGGGGTCGCACCGCAGGAGATCACCGCGCTGCCGGTGGCCAGCCAGGTGTGGGCCGGAACAATGACCTCCGCACCGGGCCCGATCTCCAGAGCGCGCATGGCGCATTCGAGGGTCACAGTGCCATTGGCCATCATCACCGATTGGCCGGTACCGGTGAAAGCGGCAAATTTCTCATTGAAGAGGAGCTCCTGCGGACCGTAAAAAGACCACTTGCGGTTCATATACAGGTCAGCAAGCTGCCAGGCAGTCTCCGGATAAACCGGCGGCCAACGGACAGGAAGACTCTGGGCTGGCTCCGAAAAAACTTTTTCACCACCATCAATCGCCAGTCTGCTCATCGTGATTGCTCCTTATTATTGTTGTGGGACCAGAAGACCGCAAAGAACGACCGAATTCTTTTGCCCTGCCTTTAGTATATCTCCGGTTTGCGGGAGGGCAATATCTGAATCCTGCTAAAAATATACCAATAGTGACTATTGGGGTTGGCAAATCACTGCCCGGGCGATATATTTTCCGGCATTGTCGTCGCCCGGGATGAGATGGTACCGAACAACTTCCGCTCTCGGCAAGGAGAATCGGATGGAACAGAAAATCAAAGACGCGTTGACCAATCCGGACTTTTTCCGCTATTTCCTGGACGAAACCTCACCCCCCAGCGGCTTGAAGTCCCCTCCCAATGTGCGCATTCAACGCCACAGCCAGCGGGAAATCATGCTAGTCATCCAAGGCGAGAATACCTATGTCTTGAATGGAAAACCCCAGCCGGCCATTCCAGGCAGCGTATTCTTTATCGACCATTGGATTACCCATCAGCTGGGGTACTCGCTCCAGGAAAATAATTTTGTCCACGCCTGGCTGCATTTCCACAAAGGGAAGCTTTTCGCCTCAATCCTGCATTGGGAAAACACTCCCGGGCCTCTGTGCCGGGAAGTTATCGTCCTCCCGCCAGAACTCCATCTGCTGCTTACCCGCCGCTGGGACAGCCTCAACCGCCACCCCGAGGCAGACTGGAAAAAAATGCTCCAGCCCAGCATCATCCGTCTGCTCTGCGAGGAATTCGCCTTGTACTGTCGCCAGCAGGAAGAAGCTCCGCCAGCGAAAGCTGATCTGGTGGAGGAAATCCGCAACTATATCACTTTGAACTGCGGGCGGAATTCATCCCTCGAAGCACTGGAGAAATTCTCCGGCTACAACCGGTATTATCTGATGCGGCTGTTCAAGCGCCGGACCGGCTGCACTATCGGCGACTTTATCGACCAGGTCAGGCGCGGGGTGGTGAATGACGCCCGCAGCAAGCAGATATCGTATAAGGAAATCGCCTGGCAGCTGGGCTTTTCCTCCCCCGCCGCTTTCAGCTGGTGGAAAAAACAGAAGATGTGAAACCGGCCCGCCCAGGCCGGGCGCTTAAGCCTGGTCCAAAGCCAGAATCGGCTGGATTACGCTCGCAAAAGCTTTGGCGGAGGCGCTGTTGGCATAATGGTGGATGAAAGGCTCACCATCATCACCACCGCGGCAGACTACCGGATCAATCGGTATCTTTCCCAATAACGGCAGGTTGTATTTCCCGGACAGAGAAGCGCCCGCACCCGAAGAGAATATCTCGGTGAGTTCGCCGCACTTCGGGCAGATAAAGCCGCTCATATTCTCCACCAGGCCTAATATCTTGAAATTCAATTGCTGGCAGAAATTTACCGACTTCGAGACATCTGCCTCTGAAACCGCCTGCGGAGTAGTCACGATAATCGCACCCGCGGCATCCGGAATAAGCTGACAGACCGACAAGGGCTCATCGCCGGTACCGGGCGGCGAATCAATAATCAGATAGTCCAAAGCACCCCAGCAGACCTCGGTCAAAAACTGCTTGATAACGCCAATTTTCATCGGCCCGCGCCAGATCACCGCATGGTCCGCAGACTGCAGCATAAAACCGATGGACATCACTTTCAATGCCCCCAGAGAAGCCGGCAGCAACTGACCATTCGAAGTATACAGCGTTACGCCCTCCAACTGCAGCATCTTCGGAATGCTTGGTCCGTGAATGTCAACATCCAGCAAGCCGACACTCTTGCCTTCCAAGGCCAAAGCCAAAGCCAGATTGACCGCAACCGTGCTCTTGCCGACCCCCCCTTTGCCAGACATCACTACTATCTTGTGCTTGATTTGACTCAAAGTCGCTTTTAATTGACATTCCGCAGAGTCTTTCTGGTGCTCGCAGCTGGAACAGGAGGAACCGTTGGAACAGGAGGACTGGGCGCTCATGATTATCCCTTTGTAAGGCAGTGATAAAACTCAGATTTCAGAAAGACTTAATATAAATGGCGGACGTTTTTTTACAATTGCACGGGAAAAGGCTGTGAATTTTTCGTTGTTTTTTGCCGTTTTATAAGGCCTGCTGCCAATATCACCCGTCCGCCCCGTCCGCCCTGTCCGACCCGTCCGACTTGTCCGACCCGTCCGCCCCGTCCGCCCCCGTCCGCCCTGTCCGCCCTGTCCGCCCTGTCCGCCCTGTCCGACTTGTCCGCCCTGTCCGACTTGTCCGACTTGTCCGCCCTGTCCGACTTGTCCGACTTGTCCGCCCTGTCCGCCCTGTCCGCCCTGTCCGACCCGTCCGACTTGTCCGCCCTGTCCGACCCGTCCGCCCTGTCCGCCCCGTCCGCCCCGTCCGACAGTCCGACTGATTGTCGGAGCAATGCTGTCAATCGCCGCTTTGGGTGGCAGTAATCTCGTGCAGTTCCGCCTGGTCAATCCAGGCGGTGCCGGTGATGTTATGGCGCTGAAAACGCAAGTAGGGCTTGCTGCGGGTGCCGATCTCCGCCGGGGCGGTGAATTCGAACTCCTGTCTGGTCCACGGCATATCGCTGTTGTAAGCATTGCGCGGGAAAGTGTTGGGAATGCCGTTGCCCCAGTCTATCTTGACATAGTATCCGCCTCGGCCAGCGGCTTTTAAGTCCTGCGTCTTGATATAGAACGAGAGGCGGTAGCGGGCACCCGGCTGCAAATCTGTCAGATATTGACCTATGCTCTGAGAGGATTCATCCAGCCGGATAGACACCCCCGCAGTGCGGAAACACTGTCTATCCTGGTTGATCACAGGATGCGAATGCCAGGCGCCCACAAAACGCTTGTTGCGCAGCGGCGCAGAGAAATCGCTGTCTTTCAGCAGGGAGGTCGCAGGTGGGGCGGTGAACAGCAGAGAGCCGTAATTCTCGACATTGTGGAAACCCTTGGCATACGGGCTCCAGCAAGAGCGGATGGTGGCGGTTTCGTCCCGGATGGATTGATTGCGGCTGAAATTGGCGACCAGCTTATCCTGGGCCGCCTCCATGCTGCTCCTGGGAATACGCACTTCCAAGGTCCACATCTTGCCCGGTACCACCGCAGTCTTGCACTCTGCCCCGGCATTCCAGGACCAGTCGGCGCTGCCAGGCTGGTGTGCGCCATCGGTGACATTGCCGAAATTATTGATGATGATTTGGTAATGCTTTTTCCTGCTGCCATCGGGATTGAGGAAAATCTCGATCGAGTTGTCCTGCCAGAGCTTCGGATCGTCAAATTTGCGTTCGCTGGCCAGCATCCGGTCAGTGTTTGGCTCCTCGCATTCCACCGCGAAATAGAAATTCTCCGCGTCCTGGCGGCAGTAGAAGCGGGTCTGGTCAATCAAGGTTTCGGCTTTGAAAGGCAGCAGTACCAGCGGCGGGAATTGTTTCCAGGCGGCTTCGGAGAGCATACCGTCGATGACGATCTTATCTTCTGCTGCCAGGGGCGGCATGTATCCCAGCCAGCTGTCCCGGTCGCCGAGTTGTTTCCGGTAGAGGTCCCATCCGGTCAGCACCGGCTGCCAGAGCTGCTCGCGGTAGAAGCGCACTCTGGCCAAGGCTTCAGGCACGGCGGCGGTTTTCTGCTCGGCGCGTTCGAACAGCCCGTTGATCCGCTCGACTTCCTCCGGGGAATAGATTTTGTTCCATAAGTCATAGCTTGAAGGCGTGACTGCGACCGGCCCGGCATCCGTATCCACGATATTACTCATAATATCCTCGAACCAGTGTTTTTCCAGCGCATCCTGGAAAGCGGCCATTTCCTCGGCACCCGGTCCGAACATCAGCTGGTTGTGCTCTTCCAGCAAAGCCAGGTAATCGGTTTTTGCATCCCACATCACTTTGCTGAAGACGTAGTAATTCAAGTACCCGAACAGCCAATAGTCGGTCTCCGCCTCAATGAAAGCCCCGAAAATATACGGACTCTGACGGGAAAAATACTGCCCCACCACTTTGGGCGTGAAGTTGGGAATGTGGGGAATTTTGCCCGAGGCCTTGGTGATGTAGGTCCAAAGGTAGGTTTTGGCGTCAAGCTTGCGGTTCCAGTCTTGCAGCAGCTGATCGTATTGCTTCTGCTGGGGCAGGCGCTCAGCCCAGGGGCCGGGAGTGGCCAGCATGACCAGCACATTGGAGGGAATGTCAACATCGGGAATCGGCCGGTACATGCTGTAGGCCATCATGGTCAGGTAACCGGGGATATTGTTCTCCTGCAGCCGCCGTGCGATATCAGTCTTGAACTTCCAGATGTAGTTGCTCTTTTCTTGCGGATTGTCATTCTGAAAATGCGGCTTGCAGTCCGGGCACTGGCAGGGGAAGCAGCTGTCCGCCGGCATGAGGTTGAAAAACGGCCGCTGGAAACGGCTGGCGTTCCAGTAAGACTTGCCGTTATCCATAATGATGCCGCGGCTCTCGGCGCTCTTACCGGTCAGGAAAGCCTCGGCATCAAGATAAAGCTCATTTTTCAAACCTTCGCTGCTGAAGCAGATATGTCCATTCCGGTCATTGGGATGGGTGATATTGGTGCCATCCTGACGCGTGCCATTCTGGCGCATGGCGAAGTATTCCGGGTTGGTCTTGGCAAAGCGGTTCTTCAGGCCCAGATAGGCCAGGCCATGGCAGTTCGGGATGTCGCGTGTCTGCAGGCGGTAGTATAAATTCGCCATTTTCTGTCCAACACGCTGGTCGCCATCATCAAACCAGCGGGCCGGCCCTGAGGGCCCGCCCCAGTTCACCACGTACATGCGGCGATACTGAGAGTCGGGGCGCTCACAGATATCCAGCAGCGGCAAGTCGATGCTCTCATGCCGAGGAATGATCACACCCATCTCACCGGGAAAATAGAAGCGTGCGCCGATTACCGTCTCAAGAAAATCATAAACTGCAAACAGCGTGGCGCATTCGCCGGTATTTTTCAGCGGATTGATTCCCGGCTCGTCCTGTCCGAGCAGCAGGACCCCTTCGGGGATGGTCTTGATGAAGTAGCCATCCCGGTCCAAAGAGCTCACCTGCAGGCCGTGCTTTTCCGCTAAAGCATAATCGCCCAGAATCAGGGCCGTGGCTTGTTCCGGCGCTTTCTGCCCCACCGGGATATCCTTGCCCAGGGCTCTTCCCAAGTGCTGGGAAAGTTCTGTCGCCGCCAGCTTGGTGGCAGGAGCAGCGTTGGCCGGCAGAACCACCGCGAAATCCGCAGTACGATAGTCCTGTTTCTGTATCACCCGCCGCCGGGGGCTGACCGCATTGGGGGAAAAACGCTGGGCGCTGGCAAAAACACTGGCCAGCAACAGCACAAACAACGCAATTCGAGTAGATTTCAGCATCAGGGACTCTTGGAGAATAAATATTGCTTTGATTAGAACGAAGCACCGCAGCGCGGTCTGCGTCCTCCGATAAAATACTGCCGCCGGCCTGATTTGCAACCGGCTGCAGAATATGCCCGCAATATGTCGCCTTCCGGCTACGCCGATGCGACCTGGGCTGCCACCTGCCGCAGAGTCGAAGCCGGTCCGCGCTCCTGGTATCGCTGCCAGGCGGAATTAACGATCTTGCCGATCAGCCAGTTGTAAGGCAGATGCAGCAGGCTGCAGAGGATGCACAAATCGGAATAACGGGGATTCAGGCCAGCCAACGGGTTGACTTCCAGAAAAAACGGGCGCCCCTGCGCATCCATCCTGATATCAACCCGGCCGGCATCGCAGCAATGCAAGGCTGACCAGGCCTGCCGCGCCACTGCGGCTACCTCGGGCTCATCCACTACCCGGTACTCGACGCGGCCTTCATAGAGTTGCTTGTTGTCGTATGTATAACCCTGCTGCTCTGCCTGCTCCGTGAAGCAGACCTCCAGTACGCCCAGCACTTCCGCTTGCGGACCATTGCCCAGCATCCCGACCGTGAATTCCCGTCCGCTGAGGTATGTTTCCACCAGTACCGGTTGCTGCATCCGGGACAGATATTCGGCACAGTAGGCCTCCAGCTCCTGCTGGTCATGCAGCAGTGATTTACTGGTGACGCCGCGGCTGGTGCCCTCGGCGACCGGCTTGGCAAAAAGCGGGAAAGCCAGCTTGACAGCCGCGCAATCCGCCAGGCGCCGGATCAGGGCAAAATCAGCAGTTGGCACTGCGTGGGCCCGCATGACGCTCTTGGTCAGCGCCTTGTCGAGGGCCAGAGCCAGGATTTCCGCCGGCGAGAAAGTATACGGTATCGCATAAGCATCCAGCAAGGCAGGAATCTGTGCTTCTCTGGCGCCGCCGCCGATACCCTCGGCGATGTTGAAGACCAGGTCCCAGCGTTCCTGATTGAGCAGTCGCTGCATCAATGCCGGCAGACTGCCGATGCGTACCACAGTATGGCCGTTGGCAACCAGGGCGCTGGCAATGGCATCAATAGTCTCTTCGCAGTCGAATTCCACGACCTGCTCCAGGGTATAGCCCCGGGCCAGATATTCGCTGCGCAAATCATAAGTTATTCCGATCAGCATTACGCCCTCCCGCAGTCCGGATACCGATAAGTCTTGCCGGCGTAATTTTCCAGCAGCAGGTCCTGCCCCTCATAGCCGCGCGTGTAATCGGGTATCAGGGGGATTTTGCCGCCTCCCCCAGGAGCATCAATGATATAGTGCGGAATGGCGTATCCGGTGATGAATCCCCGCAGTCCACGAATGATATCCAAGCCGGTCTGCACCGGGGTGCGGAATTGCTTCGAGCCGCGGATCGGGTCACATTGATAGAGGTAGTAGGGGCGGACCCGGAATGCCAGCAGGCCCATCATCAGCTCCCGCATCGTCTCCACATTGTCGTTGATGCCTTTCAGCAGCACCGTCTGACTGCCCAGGGGTATGCCGGCATTGGCCAGCAGCCGGCAGGCCTCACCGGTCTCCGGCGTGAGCTCACGGGGATGGGTGAAATGCAGGCTGATATACAACGGATGATATTTCCGCAGCATATTCACCAGAGTGGGAGTGATGCGCTGAGGCAGAACTGCCGGTACCTTGCTGCCAATACGGAGGATTTTCAGGTGCTTAATCTGGCGCAGGCGGGCGAGCAGATTCTCCAGCGGCGCAAGCGGCAGAGTCAGAGGATCGCCACCGGAAATCAGCACATCTTCAACCTCCGGATGCTGCTCAATATACTCAATGGCGGCCGGCCAGTTGTGACGGCAGTTCTCCCGGTGCACCCGGCCAATCAGGCGCGAACGGGTGCAGTAACGGCAGCAGACCGAACAGAAATCGGTGGCCAGAAACAATACCCGGTTGGGATAGCGATGGACCAAGCCCGGAACCGGACTGCAGCCCTCCTCATTCAGAGGATCGAGTTTCTCATCCTCAGCGATATTATATTCAAGAGTGGAGGGGACTACAGCCAGACGCAGCGGGTCCAGCGGATCATCAGGAGAGAGCAGACTTAAATAATATGGTGTGATGGCAAACGGGAAGCCGTTCCGCCCTAATTGCATGGCCTGCGCTTCATCGGCGCTGATCCGGCAGTGCTGCTGGAATTGCGCAGCGCTTTGAATGCGATTCTTGATCTGCCAATGCCAGTCGTTCCATTGTGCATCGCTGACATCGGG
>JAAZIZ010000382.1 GCA_012800565.1 Lentisphaerota bacterium | reverse complement strand
CAGCGGCTCAAGCATCTCCTTTTCATAAATCAGGTCGCTGCCCAGAATGATCTCGAATTGCCGCTCCGGCCCCGGATTGCGCCAGTCGAACTGCCAGTATTCGATTCCGGTGAGGCCATTCAGGGCGGCATTGCGCAGGAAGAACGCACGATTGTCGGGATGGAAATCAGCGGCAGTGACCTGGGCACCGCATTTTCCCGCACAGAGGGCCGGCAGCCCCAGGCCGCAGCCCAGCTCAAGTACCCGGCGACCGGCAAAAAACTCCTGCTGCTCGACTACGAATTCGGCCAATGCCTGGGCGGATTCCCACAAGCGGGTGAAGTAGGGGATTTTATCGGTATCGTTCGGGGAGACCTTGACATAATGCTCCAAGGCCTCATCCAAATCCCGGATCAGGCACAGCCGGAAAGAGAACTTCCCGACCCGCACCTCTTCGATGGAGTGGGAAAAAAGGGTCTCGGTGGTATCGGCGGTGCTGGTCGGCATGGCAGTATGGCAAAAATCAGCCCAACAAGTAGAGCGCCAGTGCGGCTGCCACCGAGGCATTAAGTGAATTGATCTGTCCGCGCTGGGGAATGGAGGCCACGGCAGTGGAGTTATTGAGAATGAACTGACTCACGCCAGCATTTTCACCTCCGACCACCAGCAGCAGCTTCTGGTACCCGGCCTCCCGCACCTGCGGCAGGGGCACCGGGCCGCTGCCGTCCAGCGATACTACCGCATAGCCCTCCGCCAAGGCAATCTTAACGTACTGATTGCTGGCACAATTGACCGCGACGCGCAGAAATTCACAAGCGCCGGCGGCTGATTTCACCACGGATGGCAGCAGCAGCGGGCAGCCCCGGCGAGGCAGCAGGAGATTCTTCCAGCCCAGCGCCTCGGCCGTCCTGGCGATAGCGCCGATGTTGTGCGGGTCCTCAATATTGTCCAGCAGCACCAGGCGCGGTTCGCCCAGCATTTCCGCGAAAGGCGTATAGGGGAAGGGGCCGGCTTCCAGGACACAGGACTGGTGTTCGCGGGTCTGGCATAAGTCGAACAATTTGGCCTTGTCAACCCAGGACAGCGGAAGATGCTGCTTCTCTGCCAGCTGGGCCAGCTTTTTCAAGCGGGGATTGTTGCTGCTGCCCTGGTTCAGATACAAATGGTACAGCTGACGCCGGCCTGAGCGGATCGCCTCGAATGCAGGATTGATGCCGTATAGATATTCACTCATGCTGATACATCTCTTCTTGCCCAGGACGATAACTGCTGCTCGCCGGCCGGGCTACTGTGGGCTGATCGCGTCAATCACATCGCTCAAGACCAGGATATATTTCTCCAGGGCCTGCAAATCAAGCCATTCCTGGGGGCCATGGCAGCCGCCGCCGGGAATGCCGCTGATGGCGATCGGCACTCCCAGGGAAGTCATGTGCCTGGCATCGGTGGCGCCGTTCATCCGCACGAGCTGCGGATCAGACTGGGGAAAATGCCGCTTGATGGCTTCCCGAAAAATCTGGAATGCGGGGTCTTTTCCGTCGGAAATCAGGGGCTGGCAATAGCGGTCGGCTTTAATTTCCACGCCTTTGAGCTGGCCCAGCAGGGTCAGGATATTCTGCCGGTCCGCTTCGCTCAGGAAGCGGAAATTCAAGGTCATTCTGGCTTCATCGGGGATTTGATTACC
This sequence comes from Lentisphaerota bacterium, assembly GCA_012800565.1. Lineage (GTDB taxonomy): Bacteria > Verrucomicrobiota > Lentisphaeria > Oligosphaerales > Oligosphaeraceae > JAAZIZ01. Next base: position 3,906 of record JAAZIZ010000382.1, on the reverse strand, counting down.
GACTGACCCGGCTTTGCAGATACAGGCGGCCATAGTATTTTGCCACTGGTCTTCGGCGGTTACCTTGGGCCAGTTTTGACGCAGCTGCAGATACGCATCTATCAGCTTGTCGATCGGGTTATCGCAGCTCCAGGGCTGTGAGGAATGCCCGCCGCGCCCCCGGGCTATCAGCTCCACAATCTGAATCCCTTTCTGGGCGATGGCGATATTGCAGTTGGGGCCATCCATGACAATCGCCAGCTTGCGGGCTCCATAGCCCAGCTCAATCATTTTAGCGGTGGTGTGCCCGCCTACTTCCTCATCGGCGGAAAAAATGGCTCCTACCGAACTCTTGCCCAGCTTCTGGCACAATATCCTGGCAATGCAGACCACGCAGCCCAGGTCGTCATCGACCCCGCGCGCATAGATGCGGCCATTTTCCACCCGCGGGATAAACTGCGAGTCTTCTGCCGGAACCACATCCACATGGGCATTCAGCAATACATCCTGGACCTTGCCCGGCTGGGTAGAGGCATACAGAACTTGATTTTCACCGATCTTCTCAAGCACACAATGCACACCCTGTGCCTGGAGAAAATCCCGCAGCAGCAGCATTGCCTGATTCACCGCCGGGATGTCACTGCTGACCGGTCGGCACGATACCAGTTCCTGCAAAAGGTCCAAGTTGCTTTTCATTTGCATCCTATATGTCCTGATTTTACTGACCCTGAATCACTATTGACTCCTGACTGGGCAGATAATCCTTTTAAGTTAATAGTCGTTTCCATAAAAGCAACTCTGTTTTGCTGGCAGATGAAAATTTCCGGGATATATTTATGCATTTTCTCGCGCTGTCGATCAGCATTTTTATGAATTTGCAGGAAATGGGTGTGAGCATGGCTTTGAAAGTCTGGTTGTCGGAAAATTCCCGCCGTTATTATCCTGATTCAGAAGCCCAACAGTGCCGTACGTTGCGCATAGACACGGCGCTCAATGAGCGGAGCAGCTTCCAGGTGCTGCTGCGCGAGGACCGTCCGGTGCCGCAGAAAGTCAGCGTTAGTGTGCAGGGTCCGTCCGGGTGGCAGCTGCGCGTCCGGCGCGTGGGTTACATTCCGGTTGCACATCTCAATACCTACTCTGCGCCGATCGCCGATGCGGACGTGGAGGGGCGCAACCAGATTCCCGGTTATGTCCCCGATCCGTTATTCGATGAGCAGGAGATGCTTCTGCCTGGACAGGAGACGCACGCTTTCTGGGTCAGCGTCCGCCCCGGAGATGATGCGGTTGCGGGGGATTATGACCTGACCGTCAGCATCACTCCGGAGAAGGGCCGGGTCCGCAAGCTTCATGCCCGGTTGCGTCTGCATCCGGTGCGTCTGGAACCGCGCCGGAATTTCAATATCACGCATTGGTTCTATGCCGATTCAATCTTCGCCTGGTATAAACTCCGGCCTTTCAGCGAAGAATTCTGGCAGCTGTGCGAAAAATTCATCGCCAATTATGCTGATCATGGTCTGGATACGCTTTATGTGCCGGCTTTCACGCCGCCGCTTGATGGAGTAAAGCTTCCCACTCAGCTGCTTAAGGTACAAAAGACCGGTTCCGCTTCCTACCGTTTTGACTGGTCGGACGTCAAGCGCTGGATTGGCTTGGCCCGCCGGTATGGCATCACTCATTTTGAATGGACCCATCCCTTCACCCAATGGGGAGTAGAACATGCCATCCGCATCTATGCCGACCAGGGTCAGGATGAGACCCTGCTCTGGCCCGCAGACACCAAGGCCACCTCCGATACCTACCGTGCTTTCCTGAAGCAGTATCTGCCGGAATTGCATCGCTTCCTGCAGCAGGAGGGTCTCCTTGAGAACTCCTTTTTCCATGTCTCGGATGAGCCGCACGGCGAAGCGCACCTGCAGAATTACCGCCAGGCCAGAGAGTTGCTGCGGGAAATCGCCCCTTGGATGAAGACTATGGATGCCTTGACCGATATCACCTACGGCCGGCTGAAAATCACAGATATGCCGGTGCCCAGCATTTCCACCGCCTTGAGCTTTATCCAGGAGGGACTGGATTGCTGGTGCTACTACTGCTGCGGACCCCGGGGACCTTACCTGAACCGGCTCCTGGATACACCGCTGGCCAAAATCGCCATGCATGGTTTCCTGTTCTATCGCTGGCCTTTCCATGGCTTCCTGCACTGGGGATACAACTACTGGTTCCGCAGTCAGACCCGCGAACTGGTCGATGTCTATACCTGCCAAGATGGCGGCAAATGGCCTGGCTGGGCCTTTGGTGACACCACCATGGTATATCCCGGTCCGTCCGGACCGCTGGACTCCATCAGATGGGAAATCTTCGCCGAAGCCTTGCAGGACTACCGGCTGCTGCAGACGGTTAATCTGGACCGCAATGACAAGCTGCTGCAGGCGTTGCGCAGCTTCGCCGATTTTCCCAAGCACGCCTCCTGGCGGCGGAATGCCCGCCGGCGTCTGCTGCAATCTTTCAACTCTTAGCCGCTGCGAGTCACAAACCCCAGGTCCTGAACTGATGAAGATACTAATAAATTCCTGTTTTTCAGCCAATATAGCTGTATTGTTCCTGGCTTTGCTTTTATCCGGCTGTGTCAGCAGCCGCCCGCCGGAAACTGTGGTCTCAGCCTCTTCTTCGCCCCCGTTGCCGGCAGTCCTGACCTTGCTTGAGCCGGTGCCCGACCCGCTGGAGGGCTGCAACCGCTCGGTGCAGGTCTTCAATCAAACGCTGGTGAGCCATCTTATCCGACCGTTCAGCCAGGCCTATAATTTTATCCTGCCGGAGCTCGCCCGGGAGAGCATCTCGCACGCCAGTTACAATCTGGGCTACCCGCGCCGGGCGGTTAACTGTCTGTTGCAGGGAAAATTCTCGGCCTCCTGGGATGAGACCAAGCGCTTCGGGATCAACAGCACTGTGGGCATCCTCGGCCTGCGCGATCCGGCCAGTGCCTGGGGCATCCCGCGCCATAACGAAGATTTCGGCCAGACTTTCGCTGATTACGGCCTGGGCGAAGGATTCTTTTTCAATTTGCCATTGCTGGGCCCCAGCAACGGCCGGGATGCTCTGGGAAAAGTCTGCGATTTTCCTTTCGACCTTGCATTCTGGCTGTTCAGTGGTGACACCGCGCTGGCGGTAGGCGGTCTCAGGGGCGGCAACCAGATCGCCGGGCAGGCAGAGTCACTGCACCGCTTCTTCTCTTCCCAGTACGACAGTTATCCGCTGACCAAAGCTTTCCATACCTGGTGCCGGAAAGCCCAGGCTGCTGATTATCAGCTGCCGGACAGCCCGGGCGACCCAGATCAGTCGTTCGGGTACATGCTCTTGCAGCCCCGCGACCCGGACTATGGCTTGCGGGCCAGGAACCGCACGGTGCAAGTCGGCACGGCCACCAGCCGCCTGCCTTACACCTGCTATCCCGTCAAAGAAGCCCGGGGCATTGTGGTCATCCTGCCCGGGCTGGGCGGACACCGTCTGTCCAATGGCGTAACTGCATTGGCAGAACTGCTCAATTCCGCCCAGCTGTCGGTAATTGCCATCAGCTCCAGCCTGTCACCGGATTATTTCCTGCATCTGCCCGAAGCAGCACCGCCGGGATATTTTCTCTCGGACTGCCGGCAGATGGTGCAGGCACTCCAGGCTGTGCTGGCGGATTTCCGGCAGAAATTTGCAGCTGATTCCCAGCCCTGTTCGCTGCTGGGGTTCTCGCTGGGAGCATTGAATACGCTCTATCTGGCCGACTTGATCTGTCAGGGCGAGGCCGGAGCTTTGCAGTTCGAACACTACTTGGCCATCAACCCGCCCAAGGATGTCTTCGCTGCACTGCAGCGCATCGATGAATTCTTCGCTTTGCCGGAACGCTGGCCGGAAGAGGAGCAGCAGCGCCGGCTGGAGGAGATT
>JAAZIZ010000381.1 GCA_012800565.1 Lentisphaerota bacterium | reverse complement strand
TGACCCCCAGTTTGCTGCCGCAATCTTCCAGGTAGAACTCACCAAGCTGCCGATAAATCCTGGCATGCCGGCGGGACACCTGGTTGTCGGCAAGCACCACCGTACAATCCACATCCCGGCCAATCAACCATTGACTGGCAGTGCCTTCCAACTTGACAATCTGCTGCAACTCCTGATTGTGCCAAACTGTTAAGTACATACACCCTTTCGGAAAAATCGAGGGCATTAACGCCCTCGCTTAAGTTTGCAGAACAACTGCCGGGAACAAAACGGCACCAAAACGGCAACGGCTGGGAGAACACCCTCCCAGCCCGGCTGCGGATTACCAGCGCAGCCAGCGGAACCAGCGGCGCTGCTTCCGCTTACCGGCCAACAGGTCCTCGACTGCATTTTCATCCACATCCCGCAACTCCTGCGAGGGTGGCAGTTCAATCGGCTTGGCCTGGGTCATCAGCTGCGGACTGATCAGCATCAGGAACTCTTTATCCTGATAAGAGACCTCTTTCTCAGCCACAAACCAGTTGATGATGGGCAAATGCCGCAGATACGGCATGCCGTCCGGACCGCCATTGTTCTGCAACAGCTCCTTAAGGCCGCCCAAGGCGACCGTCTCATTCAGCTTGCAGACTACAATCGTCTTGATAGTGCTGGATTTCAAATCATAGTCGTCATTCTCCATCAGCACCGGTGAACTCATGGTGACCTCAATCTCCATGGTCACGGTATCCTTGCCAGTCAGGCCGCCCTTGACCGTCAAGGTAAAACCGTAGTCCACACTCTCCAGCGCACTCTGTTCAGTACCATTCAGACGCACTTTCAAGGTACCGCCATTGTGCAAGGAACGGGACGTGTCCTGGTCCTTGCTGCTGAAAGACAAGAAGCCGGCATGGCGGAACACACTGTTGGTGTTATGGCCCAGCAAATTGATCACCGTATTCAAATTCGTGCCCAGGCTGTAGCCACCGCCGCCGCGATGGAAATCAAACCGCCGGTCGATTGAGCCGCTGTAACCGGCACTGAAAGTAATCGGTATGCCGGCCTCCATAAAGTTCATCCCGATCTGCTCCAGCTGAGTCTTGTCCAGCCCTACATATACTGCCCCGAGTTCCAGCATCTCCGGAGCGACTTCGATATTCAGCAGAGCCCTGACTTTCCTGCTGTCACTGCTGCTGGTGCTCAGCCAGCTCTGCGAATCAAGGATCTCCTTGATTTTGTTCACATCCTGGGGGCTGTAGACCTTGCCGGAAACCACCACCGTGTCACCCACCGACTTGATCAGCAAATCACCAGGCGTAAACACCGCGCCCTCCTTAACCATAGCATAACCGGCCTGCTCCAAGGTATTCTGCAGCTGCTTCATAACTTCCGGCTTGGGCCGGAAGACGACCAGGTTAAGGACCGACCCCTGATAAAAATTCAGCACTTTCTGATACAAGTCCAGCTTCGGGATGCTGGAAATCTCGCCTTTGACTACAACTTTGCTGCCGCTGGGAGTGATTTCCAGCTCCGGCAGGAAATCCAGGTCGGCCGACAATTCGCGATACAACCCGCGGATATCACCAGTCACAGTCACGGTGTAGAAGATATTCCCCGTCTCGCCGCTGACCATTATGTCCGCGCTGCCTGCCTGACCGCCGACAACCTGCATCTGCTTTTCCGACAACACACTGACCTTGGCCACTTCCTGATTGCTGACACTGCAGGCTTTGATCGCGAAAGGCACGTCGATCATCGTCATTGCGCCGCTGATCAATTGAATTTGTTCATTGCCAGCCGCAAACACCACGGAGGTTATCAACCCCATCAAAATGATAATAAATCTTTTCATCGCTTCGGCACTCCTTTCCTACTTAACCATTCCATCTGGGACAGCGGGAATTTCGATATTACTAACACCTTTAAGCATCTTGTTGAAAGCATCTGCATCAATCATACCCGTCTCCAGGCGATTCAAGTTGCTCGAATCGTTGGGACGGCGCAGAGCCGGATAGAGGTTGGCTACCGACTGAGCCGCAATCACCGTCTGGACCTGATGCGGGGTCATCGCCAGAACCAGACTCCGCCTTTCCTCGTTGCCAATCACGCTGAGGATGCGGACCCTGGGAAACAACACCGTGGTAATTTCCTTGCTCTCAGTCTCGGGCTTTGGCGCTGCCACATTACCGACCACGATCGTCTTCGTGTCAGGCGAAAAAGTGGCACCGAACGAGGCAATAATGGCGACTTCATCACCTGGCCGCAGGATTGCGGCAATAGCCGAATCGGCGAAAGACACCGTCACCGCCCATTCTCCCTCACCGATGATATCACTTAAACCGCCGGCACTGCCGATGTCATCCCACAGCATATAATCACCACTGCTGATACTCCGCTGGCATTTCTGCTTGAACAGCAGACGCACCTGGCTCCAAGGCACTGCTTTCTTAGGAATCGCATTGCGGGGCACTGCTTTCCTGGCAAAGGATGTCTCAGCCAAAACCGTGCCTTCCGGAAGGTCACGGGCAGCCACCACCACCTCCACTTTCTCCTCGCCTGGCGCTTCCTTCTGGGTCAACAGACGCTTCACGGCAAAAACCGCGGCCAGACCCAATACTACCGCCAAAATCAAAGGGACGATGTTTTTCATTGAGTTTTCTTGCTGCCTTTCTTACTTGAATGACTTGAATGATTGGTATGGTAATTTATCTGTATCCTTGGAGCTGTGGCCCCGAAATTTGCACCGGCAGAATCAGCCAGCCAAAGCCAGCCTCACCCTCAGCGCGAACAGTTGCCTCTCCCAATCTGCTGCAGACTGCCGCCATGACGGCACTCGCACTGGCAAAAACTTAAGTCCGCCCATATACACCATCGTTCGGGTCTTGGCACCGGCACAAAAAGATCGAAAGCAAAGGTGAACACAAGCTACGCAGAGTTAATATGCGTCTTCTTTTTCGTTTTGCAAGTGAAAAAAACTAAAAAAAACAAATTCCCTTAAAAAACCTCGCAATGCATCAGTAGCGTCTAGCAAGCGCACCGATTTTGGCGACATCTTACCCCTGGCTGAATGCCAGGAGTAAACCTCCCCTCCCTTGGCGTCCTTGGCGTCCTTGGCGTCCTTGGCGTCCTTGGCGTCCTTGGCGTCCTTGGCGTCCTTGGCGGTTAGTCCCTCTAGTTCCTCCTATTCCTCTTCATTGAACCGCTAAGACGCCATTTCTTCAGGGTGCCGTATCGTAGACTGGGAATTCATCGTTGTCACCCGGGGCCGGATACAGCCCCTCCTGCCAGTCGGGATAGGCATCCTGTGCGGCAGCGGACTGCGGCATGACTCCCTCCTGGTGCTGTCGCCGCCGGAAAAAACGTGGTTCTTCGGCCAGATAATCAAACAGCAGCAGCAGTATAATCTGGCAGACAAACAGAGTCAGTCCGGCGACAATGCCGATCCTCAACCAGTCATTCCTGTCCCGGAGGTGTCCTGCTACCGCAGTCTCCCGCGCTGTCTGCGCATTCCCGCGCCGGCTGCCTGAGCGGTGCACCAGCTCCGGCGTCTCCTCCTCCCGGCCATTGAGCACGTCCAATATCTCGGCCCGCAATGCGGCTGCATCAGCCGGACGGTCTGCGGCGTCTTTGGCCATCAGGCGCATCACCAGCAGTGCACAAGCCTTGGAAAGCTTGGGCGCGATCTCCCGCGGGTCCGGCACCGGCTGATGGAAAGTCTGTTTGATGATGTCGACAGTTTTGGCTCCCTTGTAGGGTTTGATACCGGTCAGCAATTCATACAAGGTCACCCCGAGGCTGTAAAAATCGGACCGGATATCAAGGTTATCGGGGTCCATCGCCTGCTCCGGCGAGATATAAGCTGGTGTTCCGGTCATGCCGCTGCGTTCCCGCTTGCGCTCCTCCGGCAAAGTGCCCCAGAAACACTTTGCGATGCCAAGATCGGCCAGCTTGACCACGCCATTGCGGCTCTGCATGATATTGTCCGGCTTGATGTCCCGATGCACCAGATGCATTTTTTCGGCCGCCAGCAGCGCCTCACTGACTTTCAGGGCCAGCAGCAAGGCCCGTTTCTCGGGCAATGGACCGGTAGCCTTCAGCATTGAGCGGGCGGTACCGCCATCGACATACTCCATCACGATGTAGCACAGCCCCAGCTCGGTCTCGACATCCGCATCCACGACCTGCACGATATTGGGATGGTCCAGCTGGATGGCCAGACGCGCTTCGCGCATAAACCTCTCCCGTGCCCGGGCGCTCACGGTCACTTCCTGGTTGGGAAGGATTTTAATGGCCCGCTGCACCTGCAGGGTATCGTGCAGAGCCAGATAGACCTCACCCATGCCTCCACGCCCTAAGGGCTTGATAATAGTATGCTTGCCCAGAACAGTGCCAGGCGCCAGGGTATACTTTTTTTTATGGCGCACCCGGGCGCTGATCTCCGTGTGAGGAGGTTCTTGGGCTATAGGAGTTGCTTGGTTCATCAAGTTGGGTATAGTGGTTGCAAGTGGCGACGGAAAACCTTACGCCGTATTTATGTCGCTTTGTGGTATTAAGGTTGCAGCGAGGACAAAGGGTGCGGAAGCAAGCTTCCGCACTGAAAGCGGCAGCAAGCTGCCGCGCTCCATAAGCCCTTACGCCGTATTTGTGTCGCTTTGTAAGAATTAGGTTGCAAGCGGCGACGGGAAAACTTTACGCCACATTTATGCTGCCAATTATGTCTGTCGCAGGCGCGATATGGAGCGCCAGAGGCGCACTACATAGGTTAACCGGTGGTCGCAGCACACAGTGCTGCGAACCACCGGCCAGAGCCCCCCACACCATCTCTTCCGCGCCGGAGGCGCGGCACTATCCCGCCGGTGTTGCCTTTGGCTTTTGCCCATTACTAAAAAACCCAGAAGCCGGGTTCTGGGTCAAACAAAAACACACGAAAAATTCAGGCAATTGTTGGTGACGCGACTACGCCTGTCTGCACAACCTACTCTGACTCTGACTTGGCACTGGCGCGTCCACCCCAGGCGAAGCCAGTCTGCCCGATTTTAATCTGCCAGAGAAAAACTGTAATCTGCTGCTCGTCTTTCTGCCAGACCGACAAGGAGCGATACTGGTCCATCGGGATGCGGTCCTTACACTTCCAGCCCTGGTAGCGCAGCCGCGAGTCCCACTGGGTCACTGCCAACGGGAAAGCGCAATTCATCTCACCGCTCTGCCGCCAGGTCTTGCCGGAGTCATCCTCCTGCTGCACCACTGCCCCCTGGGGCAACTGCAGCACCACCGCCCAGAGCAGCACAGCCGCCAGAAGACCTTGGTTGATGAATTTCCGCATCAATGGCAGTACCTCTTAAAAGTTCCGTCCCAAAAGCCAAGTCAAGCAGTAAATTAATTGCTGTAGTACAAAACAAAAGAGGCCTTGCGAGTCCAGGCCTCCACATCCTGCAACGGGGGATTAAAATTCACCACAACGCCAGTAGGCAAGGGTTCGTTCTGAAAATTCGTCAGCCAAGCCTCGTCCGCATACGTCCCCGCCAGGCGATCTATTCCATGGGCACCATTGCGCGACAATACCCGGGCAGTCACCGTAGTCACCGGTGTACCGCCGCCATCCTCTTTGCCATGGGGTATACCATGGGCATTCATGGCCAGGGAATAACCGGTGGAGGCAGTGTGCCAGGTGGGCGCCAAAGGGGTAGGAGGAGGTGATTGTGTTTGCATCCAGTCGGAATCATAGCTCCCTCCATCCTCCACAGACCAGGTATAAGTAGCACTATCTAAAGACAAATACTTGCCTTTCTTGTCCACAGGAGCCGCCTGAGACTCAATAAAAAGATCATGGATAATGCGCAAACCGCGCAGGAAAGCCGGCAACTCCCGGCTTAACTGCACCTTGGCATCAGTCCACCGCCACCAGGCATCGTTGATGCCCGTCGCCGCCGTGTCTCCGGTCGGCTTAGTAGTACCAGCATTCAGAGCAAAAGTCAATTCATAAGCATTTTCCCCGCCGGACAGTTCCTGCGAGTAGATGCCCTCGTACAACGTCTGCAGAGTCGAGCTGTTATCGTGGCGGTTTCCCGTGGCCCAGACATAAGTCCGGTCCAGCTCAGCCAGTTTGGCTCTGGCGGTAGTATTATCCGCCACCCAGAACATACCCAGCAAAATCACCAGGTAAAGCGGAGCCACAAAGACTGTCTCTAAAAGAACCACGCCGTGATTGGCAAGAAGTATTTTTTTTCTCATCGCAGTCTTCCAGTATATTTTGAGGTTCAGGAGCTGTGAAAAAATTAGTTGATGTGCGAAGTTTTGTGATGGGAAGAGAGATTTGACTTAAGCCGCAAAGCGGCTAAGAGCCCCAACGGAGCGTGATATACCCGCGGCAACGCCTGAACCCGAGGGCGAAAGTCCTCCGGGGACAAGGCTGCGGAAGCTCTTCTTCCGCAGGGAAAGCGGCAGCAAGCTGCCGCACATGTGCCCTTACGCCCTGTTTATGTCGCTTTGCAGGATTGAG
>JAAZIZ010000380.1 GCA_012800565.1 Lentisphaerota bacterium | reverse complement strand
GTCCGACCTGTCCGACCCGTCCGACAGCACTATGCAGCTTTTTGGGCAGGGTCTAATTAGCCCGGCTTCGCTGATTAGCCTGGGCGCATGGCGGCGCTTGAGCATTTTTATGCCTTGGCAGGAATGTATATGCAAGTGCAGTTTACGGTTTGCGTCCCTCCCCCGCGGCACTTATGTTAATGGGCAACCAACCTCTGGGTAATGCTGTGGAAAGACGCGAGGCGTACATAATTTTGAATCTGCTGCCGGGAATCGGTCCCGGGAAAGTCCAGCAGCTGGTCTCTTTTTTCGGCTCTGCGGAAGCGATTTTTTCTGCTTCCGAGAGCACTCTGCAGCGTGTTCCCGGCATTGGTGCCAAGCTGGCTGCGGTACTGTCCCGCTGGGAGGAGTATTGCACGCTGGACCAGGAGCTCCGCCTGGCCCAGTCCGCCGGGGTATATCTGCTGACCCAGGACGATGACAGCTATCCGCCACTGCTGCGGCAAATCCATGACCCGCCATTGTGCCTGTATGTCCGGGGCGATTTTGCCGCTTTGGGCAAAAGCCGCAACAGCATCGCGATTGTGGGCTCGCGCCATACCACCGCTTATGGACGGCAGATGGCGGCTTTCCTGGCCAGCGGAGCGGTGTACCATGGCTGGCCGGTAATTTCCGGCCTGGCCCGCGGCATCGACACCGCTGCGCATACTGCCACCCTGCAGGCGGGCGGCTGCACCATTGCGGTGATCGGCAGCGGTTTCTGTCATCTCTATCCCCAGGAAAACATCCCCCTGGCAGAGCAAATCTGCAATGCCGGCGGAGCGGTGATTTCCGAATTCCCGATGCACTACCTGCCGGAAAAACGCAGTTTCCCCATGCGCAACCGCATCATTGCCGGCATGAGCCGCGGCACCATCGTGGTTGAAGCCGGGCTGCAGTCCGGCAGCCTGATTACTGCCGCCCAGGCGATGGAGCAGAACCGCAGCGTCTTCGCCGTACCTGGCCGAGTGGACACGCCTTTCGCCAAGGGCTGCCACGCGCTGCTGCGCGATGGCGCACGCCTCATTGAGAGCTTTCAGGACGTCGTAGAAGAATTCTCGCTGCTGCCGGACCTGCAGTTCAAAGCCGCCGAAAACAGCGCCCGGGAGCGGGAAGCACAGCCGGTCACATTGCAACCACTGGAGAAAAAAATTTGGGATTGCCTGGCCGAAGGCGAAACTGCCATCGATGATCTGATTGCCCGCCTGGAAGAACCGCCTTCCAGCGTGCTGGGTTGCCTGCTGGTGCTGGAAATGAAACAACTGGTCCGGCAGTTGCCGGGAAAATTTGTCGCCCGAATGCCCAATCGAGTGGTTATTTGAGGACATTTTCCCCGGATGTCATTTATTTGTCATTTATTTTTTATCTTGCCTGGTGCTGAAATTGCATTTCCGGGCTATATTTGAAATAACCACGCGCGCGTGGGAACTGTTTTAGCGGCTCTACTTTTGGAGAAACAATTTATGAATAAACAATTAGTCGTGGTCGAATCTCCGGCCAAGGCCAGAACCATAAGCCGTTTTGTCGGTCAGGGCATTTCCGTGCTGGCTTCCATGGGCCATATCAGGGATTTGCCTGAGCATGAACTGGGCGTCGATATCGCGTCTGATTTCAAGCCGGTCTATGAATTGACCATGAACGGCAAAAAAGTCGTCAGGAACCTCCGGGCCGCGGCCGCCAATGCCGATGAGATATACCTGGCGACCGACCCGGACCGCGAGGGCGAAGCCATTGCCTGGCATTTGCAGGCGGTGCTCCAGAGCGCCAGCAAGGGTCAATTCCATCGTATCAGCTTTCACGAAATCACCAAAAGCGCCATCGATAATTCCTTCGCCAATCCCGGGAGCATCGCTGAGAATCTCGTCAATGCGCAGCAGGCCCGGCGCGTCCTCGACCGCCTGGTGGGATACCAGATCAGTCCGCTGCTCTGGAAGAACATCCGCAAGGGCACCAGTGCAGGCCGGGTGCAGTCGGTGGCATTGCGCCTGATTGTCGAACGGGAACGCGAGATCACCGCATTCAAGCCAGAGGAATACTGGAACCTTGATGCTATCTTTGCCACCAGCAACCCGAAAGTGGAGCTGAAGACCAGGCTGGCGCGTCTGAACGGAGCCAAGGCGGTAGTGAGTAATGCCGATATGGCGCAGACCTTGGCGGATGCACTGCAAGCCGCAGATGTCTGCCATAAGGTGGCTAAGGTGACCTCTACCCCTCGCCGCCAGAAAGCCCCGCCGCCTTTTATCACCAGCACCCTGCAGCAGGCAGCCGGCAGCTTCCTGAAATTCGGCACTACCCAGACCATGCGGGTGGCGCAGGCGCTGTATGAGGGCGTTGATTTGGGCGCGGCCGGCTCGGTCGGTCTGATCACCTACATGCGTACTGATTCATTCAGCATAGCCAAGGAGGCGCAGCAGCAGGCAGCCCAGTACATCAACCGCGTTTATGGCCCGGAATACCTGCCGCCCAAACCGAATTTCTACCGTTCCCGCAAGAGTGCCCAGGGAGCGCATGAGGCCATCCGGCCCACTGACATCAACCGTACCCCGGACAGTCTTAGTGCCTTTTTGACGCCGCAGCAGCTGAAGCTCTACCGCCTGATCTGGAACCGCTTTCTGGCCAGCCAGATGAGCGCCGCCCAGCAGCTTGATCATGCGATTGAAATTGAGAGCTCGCAAGGCGCCCTGGCGGCGTTGACGCTGCCGGACAAAGATGCTGCCTCAATGACACCCGGGGTGGTCTGCACCTTCCGGGCCGCGACCCGGGAAACCGTGTTCCCCGGTTATCTGGCAGTATACAGCATCAAGGATATCGGCGACGAGGATGAACTGGACAATCATACCGGCAAGCTGCCGCCCCTGACCCCGGGCCTGCAATGCTCGCTGCTGAAGCTGCTCACCGAACAATGCTTTACCAGCCCACCCTCGCGATTTTCCGAGGCATCCTTGGTCAAAGCGCTGGAACAGAACGGCGTAGGACGACCCAGCACATTCGCGGCCATTGTCAACACCATCCTGGAGCGGGAATATGTGCTGAAAGACAAGAGCACACTGGCCCCAACCGAGCTGGGTTTCGCGGTCAATGATTTCCTGGTCGAGAAGATGCCGGCGCTCTTCGATATCGGTTTTACCGCTGAGATGGAGGACGCCTTGGACCAGATCGAGGAAGGAAACCTGGACTGGACTGCGATGCTGCGGAAATTCTATGCGCAGCTGCAGGAATGGCTGGGGCCAAATCAGCTCCTGACCCCAATGGTGAAACCAACCTTGAGCAAGTTGAATGCACTCTTGAACAAACTGTTCCCGGAAAACTTCGTTTTCGATCCGCCGACCGGAAAAGGCGCGCGGGTTTACGACGATGGCAAATTCATCGCCAGCATCCAGCAGCGCGCAGCTGAGAAACGCGACCTCACTGAGCGGCAATGGAAAGCGCTGTTCAACACCGTGGCCAAGTACGCAGCCAGAGAGACTAAGTTCATGCAGACTCTGGACGAGGCGGGGCTGGGAGAGCAGATTCGCGCGACCATCCAGGAAAATGAGGAGAAGCCGGAAAAAACAGAGCAGGAAATGGACCCGCAGGTTGTAGCCTTGCTGAACGCAATGAGCAAGGTCTCTTTTGAAAAGCCAGTCAAGCGCAACCGGCGAGTCTATGACGACAGGAAATTCTACCGTTCTCTGAAGCACCAGGTCGAAAATGGCGGGGTGCTGTCTCCCGCCCAACTGGACGTGCTTGGACGGCTGGCCCGGAAATACGCCAGCCAACTCAAAGACAGCGAGAGCTTTGCCGAGCTGCTGGAGCGCCTGGACCGCAATGCCCCGGCAGGGTTGCCGCCAGCCGGGGAGAATGGTGAAGGCGAGGATAACGGTGGCGGTGCCTCTGCGGCAGTGCCCGATGCCGCCCTGCATGAGCGCTGTAAAAGCATCCTGGCCATGGTTAAGGAGATCAGCACCTGGCGCCCGGCTGCCAGCAAAGGCAAACGCATCTACAATGACCAGGAGTTCGCCGAATCCCTGCAGGCGCAGTTTGAGCAGAAAGGCGTGCTGTCAGACCGGCAGCTGTCGGCCTTGGCCAAGATGCTGGGCAAATACTCCAAGCAAATCCACGATTACCAGGGGCGTATCAAGGCGCTGGGCCTGGCCGCAGCGGCACCAGTGACCCTGGAGGAAAAGTGCCCGCAGTGCGGCGCCCCACTGGTGCAGCGCATGGGCCGCGGAAGGCCGTTTGTGGGTTGCTCGGCGTTCCCGAAATGCCGTTATATCGCGCCGGCTAAGGGACCATTCAAAAATTAAGGCGACAGTTCTGGCCGGCGCGGAGCGCCACACAAAAATAACCCCGTGGTAAGGAGCACGAAGTGCGACGCAACCCGGGGTAGGCCTGGCCCCAAAACCAGCGCCCGCAAGGGCGCTACAGAAAACAGAAGCATCAGCGATTGACCCCGCTGCCGCTCTCTGCGCTATGGAAATACTCTTCCTCGACAATCATCTGCTGGCAGCGGAAAAACCGGGGGGCCTGCTGACCCAGCCCTCCGGAACCTCAGCCGACAGCCTGGAAGCGCAGGCAAAGCATTTTCTGCAGCAGCGTTTTTGCAAACCCGGAGCGGTATTTTTGCAGGCGGTGCATCGCCTGGACCGGCCGGTGACCGGCATTGTGCTGTTTGCCAGGACCAGCAAAGCACTCTCCCGCCTGAATCAATCCAGCCGGCAGCGCGATTTCCGTAAAGTGTATTTGGCCCGGGTCGAGGGGCGACCGCCGCAGAACACCGCGATGCTTGAGGATTGGCTGGTCCATGACGACTTCCGGGCCAGAGTCGCCGCCGCCGGAAGCGCAGGCGCCCGGCTCTGCCGGCTGCAATACACCCTGCTGGCGGAGGGGCGCGACTCCTCCCTGCTGGAAATCATCCTGGAAACCGGCCGTTATCATCAGATTCGGGCCCAGCTCGCCCGGCTCGGCAATCCTATTCTCGGTGATACACGCTATGGCGCCCGCCAGCGATGGCTGCCCGATGCCATCGCTCTGCAACACTACCGCCTGTCTTTCCGGCATCCAATCAGCCAGGAGGAAATAACCCTGCAGGCCAATGACCAGACAGTCAGGCTGGGCCTGAACCGAAGCTGAAAATGCGCCCAGGCGCACTGCCTCGTTCAAGATTGCCGATATATTTCCGGACGGCAGGCGCTCTGGATTACTTCACGGTAATCGCCGATACGGTCCGGTTCAGAATACGATGCGGCTCTGATGAAACGCGCTTTGGGGTCGAAAGAGCAACTGATGACTCCAGGACAGTCCCCTGCGTCAGCCAGCACTCGGCCATCCGGCCCGACGATCATGCTGCGCCCACCGGTGCCGGGCCGGGGCATCGCCGGCGCAGACCGCAGCAGCGTGCAGCCGCAGTCGAAAGCCCGGGCCCGGGACAGGAATTCCAGATTTTCCGATGGCTCCTGCCGCTGATGGCTGACAATCACCAGCACATCGACGCGTTGCCGGGCATAACGGCTGAAGAGCTCAGGAAAATAAAAATCGAAGCAGATGGCGGCACCATAGCGGATGCCCTGCACTTCGAATACATCAGCGCATTCGCCAGGCACGATACCGCGTTTAAGTTCCGGCTGCACCAGATGGGTTTTGCGGTATGGGAAAAAATCTGGCTGCCCCGGCACGAGAACCAGCAGCTGATTGTGCATTACGCCATCGTCATCACGAGTCATCACTCCGGCCATGATGATAGCCTGGATGCGCTCTGCATGAGTGCGCAGCTCAGACACAAAT
>JAAZIZ010000379.1 GCA_012800565.1 Lentisphaerota bacterium | reverse complement strand
GGCGCCTGGTGCTGCAAGTCACTTCTTCTCAGGATATTGCCGCCCGCACTGCCATGCTGTTAGGAAAGGATGCCTTTGCGGCGATGCTGCCTGTTGACTATGTGGAAGACCGTGTGCACGTCTATGGCTATATCAGCAAACCCGGCTTCACTCGCAGCACCCGACACGAACAGCGCATTATTGTTAACGGGCGTGCCGCAACCGCAGACACCGTCTATTTCGGCATCCGCGATGCCTATGACACCCTGATCCCAAAGGGCCGATATCCCGCCGTTGTACTGTATATCGACCTTGACTCTGACCGTGTTGACGTCAATATTCACCCCACCAAGCATGAAGTCCGCTTCCGTGATTCAATGAAAATTTCCGCGATTCTTGCTGCGGCTCTGCGCCAGGCCCTGCGCTCGATGCCCGGCGGTGCGGAAGCAGTTTCCACCCAAGCGGTCGGTCAGCCATTCCCGGAACAGGCGCAGATTCCTCCGGTTAGCGTGCAACATGTTGCTCCGGTTCCCTTTGTGCCGCCGCCGATGCAACCCGGTCTGCCGCTGCCGGTGCCGCCACGAACAGCGCCGGGCGACAGTATCCCCTTAGTGTCTCCGGGCAATCCGCCGCCAGCCGCACAGCCTGCTCCTGAAGCCATGCCTTCCTCCGGTCGCTCGACCGGTGGGAATCTTTTGCAGACTTTGCAGATTCGCTGCCGCCTTGGGAAAAAGTATCTATTAGCCGAAAGTTCTGCTGGACTGGTGATTGTGGACCTGGCTGCCGCCCAGCAGCGCATTTTGTTTGAACGCCTGCTGAAAAACCTGCAATCCACGAAAATTCCGCAGCAGCAGCTATTGCTTCCCATCACCGTCAATCTCAGCCCTGACGAAAGCAAACTCCTGCACGCCGGGCTGGAACATTTTCAGGCACTTGGTTTTTCTCTCGAACATTTCGGAGGGCACAGTTTTCTGATTACGGCTCTGCCGGCCAATCTGCCTGACCAGGATTTTGCTACGACACTGCGTGATATCATCGATGATCTGCGCGATAATAGCCTTAGCAACCGCCAGAATGCCATGCACCTGGCGCAAGTCGCCAGCCGCCATGCCGTGCGGGTCAAAGACCAGCTCAGCGAAAATGACCTGCACTGCTTGATGCGGGACCTGACCCGCTGCGAAATGCCATACGCCTGCCCAGCAGGACACCCGACCATGGTACATCTGACATGGTCAGAACTGGAAAAAAGATTCAAACAATAAAATCTGCGGATAAAACAAATCGTTGTTTTCCGGAATGACAATGAAACGGGTACTATATTATTCGTTGTCAATTGTGTAAGAAAGACCCCGAATCTGTCTTAATCGCTTTGAGGAAAAAAGCATGCTTCTTTTCAAGAATAAACTAAAATTTTTTCTGTTGCTGTTATGTTGTATCAGCTTGAGTCTGCGCGCTTCGTGGTGGTGGCCTTTTGGGAAGAAGAAAGCGCCGGAGAAGCCGGCTATTAGCGACGTTGACAAGCGTCCTCCGATCAAGGTGTCAGACCGCGCTCCCCGCAAGGAGGATACGGTTTCTGTCGAACGTTTGCAGAAGATGGCCAAGGATGGCAATGCCAATGCCCAGCTTGCCCTGGGAAAGATTTATTTTGAAGGGCTGGTCGGGCAGAAGCAGGATTATGACAAGGCCTTTGAGCTCTTCACGCAGTCCGCCGCCCAGGGCAATCCGCAGGCTATGTTCAATATCGGCCTCTGCTATGAAGGGGGATTTGGTGTCAAGAAAAACCCCAAGGAGGCGCTGCGCTGGTATTATCAGGCTGCCGATGCGGGCGTGCCTGAGGCTCAAATCAATGCCGCTGTCGCTTCCGAACAACACGGCGATTATGAAAAGGCTCTGCATTACCTCAAAATACGGGCCAATGCAGGCGATACTGCCGCCATGAACAAAGTCGCATCCTTTCTGCTGAACGGCTTGGGGGGACCCGAAAACCCACAGGAGGCGGTTTCCTATCTGCTGGAAGCCTCGCGTCGCGGCAACAGCCGTGCCCAGGTGCGTCTGGCAGATTGTTACCAGCGCGGAGTCGGCGTTGAACGGAATTATCTGGAGATGTTCAACTGGCTCACTCTGGCGGCTCAGGATGGAGACCCCGAAGCGCAGGCCAAGTTGGGTTATTGCTACCAGAAAGGTCTGGGCATCGCCGCAAATGCCGACCTCGCCTTCAACTGGTTCAAAACCTCTGCGGGTGCTGGATATGGCCCGGGTCTAGTGCATCTTGGTGATTGCTACCGCTATGGCGATGGCACCTCCTGCGACCCGCAAAAAGCATTCGAGTGCTACCAAGCGGCCACTGAGCAGGGTGAAGCCATCGGCGCCTTCAACCTTGCCGTCGCTCACAGCGAAGGCATCGGCACCCCGAAATCTCCGGAAGAAGCCTGCAAATGGATGCGCAAAGCCGCTGAACAGAATCTGGTCTATGCGCAAATCCAGCTGGGACTCTATCTGCAAAAAGGATATGGATGTGGGAAACCTGATCCGCAAGAAGCCTTTCAATGGTTTCAGAAAGCCGCCTTGCAGGGTGAACCCCTGGGCATGATCCAAGTTGCCCTTTGCCTACTGCAGGGTGCCGGAACGAAAAAGAATCCCCAGGAAGCCCGGCAATGGCTCAGCAAAGCGGCGGCGGCTGGCAGCCGGGAAGCAATCACCCTCTATGCCGAACATTTCGGCGAAGGGAAACAGGAAAACTGACTATATCCAGAATATGAAAGGATAGAAAAAATGGACAAGCGGATCACCGTGCGTGATTTTGCCAACCTCAAGGCCCATGGGGAAAAAATCGTCATGATCACTGCTTATGACGCCTGCCAGGCACGTTGGGGCGAGGAAGCAGGCTGCCAGGCGTTGCTGGTAGGCGATTCCATGGGCAATACGGTTCTGGGTTACGAAACGACTTTGCCGGTGACGCTCGAGGAAAGCCTGCTGCATACGGCGGCAGTGCGGCGTGGTGCCCGGAAAGCGATGGTGATTGGCGACATGCCCTTTATGAGCTATCAGATTTCGATCGAGGAAGCCATTCGCAATGCCGGACGATACTTGCAAGAGGCGGGCGCGGATGCGGTCAAGCTCGAAGGCGGCATGACCATGCTGCCGGTTTTGCGGCGTTTGGTGGAAGTCGGCATTCCGGTAATGGGACATATTGGCTTGCTTCCGCAATCCGTCCTGAAAGATGGCGGGTACCGCCTGCATGGCAAAAAATCCGAGGAGGCTGAACAGTTGCGCAAAGATGCTCTGGCGGTGCAGGAGGCCGGTGCGTTTGCAGTGGTTCTCGAAGGCATCCCTG
>JAAZIZ010000378.1 GCA_012800565.1 Lentisphaerota bacterium | reverse complement strand
TGCGCAACAGCGGCACTGCAACGGTCCGCCTGCAGAACGTCCGCTTCGGCTGCCCCTGTCTAAGCCTGCGCGAGCCCGCCAACGGTGAAATCGCCCCGGGCATGAACCGTGAACTGCGCTTATATCTTGATGCGCGCCAAGTCCATACTGGCCCTTTCTCCCGCAATATATTTCTGGAATGCCCGGGATATCTGCCCCTGGTCCTGACGGTCACTGGAGAAAGCGTGCCGCTGGTGAGCCTGAAACCCGGTGCAACCTTGGATTTCGGCAGCTTTGAGGGCCAGTTCCTGGATTGGACGCGGGTGATTCAGCTCCAGGTGACTTTGCCGGAATTCTCCCGATACTTTATCCTACACCCCCTGCAAGAGTCGCAGCGTTTTTTCCTGGACCTGCAGCAGATTTCTGCTGATGAGGCGAAACTGACGGTCCGCCCTCGCCTGCCCCTGCCTCCCGGTAACTTTGTGGAAGAGATCGTCCTGCGCTTGGGACCGGATGACAAACAGGAAAGATTCCGCGTCAGTCTGTCTGGCAACGTCACCGGCCTGCGTCTCAGCGCGGAACCACGCCAGCTGGACCTCTTGCCTGACAGTACCGCAGCACTGTTGCAGATCAGCACTGACCACAGCCGTCTTTCAGGTGTGCGCAGGCGGGCGCAGGCAAGACGCAGCAACCACCCTGGGAGTATTCGGGAAAACATCGCAGCCGAGGAAGAACAACAGCGCAATGCCTGGTATTGGCAGACCCTGGCCGCGCAACTGCAAATCAGCGCCCCGCCCGGCCTGCAGGCCGAACTATTGCCACAGGAACAAGGCCTGCAGTTGCGAGTACAGCGCAGCGCGGATTTTCAGTTGCCACCAGACAATGCCGCCATACTGTTGCAGCTGGCAAACCGGACGGTGCTGAAAATACCGATGCAGGTGCAAAAGCCATAACTTAGGCTTATTTTGCGCTGTAGCCGCCATCGACCGGGATATTGCAGCCGGTCAGATAAGCGGAGGCATCCGAGGCCAGAAAAACCACAATCCCTTTCAGATCGGTATCATTGGCCATGCGCCCCAGCATCGTATTGGCACAATAATTCTGGACAAAGGCCTCCGGCTGCCGGTTGAAGAACCCACCCGGATGGATGCAATTCACCCGGATCTGCCAAGGCCCCAGTTCACTGGCAGCCCAGCGGGTAAAATTGGCCATCCCGCCTTTCTCATAAAAATAAATCGGCGAGGCGGTTTTCATATCCGTGCCGCGGTAATTGACGGGATTAGGCCCCAGCAGCCCCATATATGAGCCGATATTGATGATTGAACCGGAGTGTTGTTTTTTCATTTGCTCGGCAGCGAAGCGGGTCAACGCGAATAGGGCCGAGGCATTGATACGCAGGCTGCGGTCGAATATTTCCATGGGCTGGTCCCAAGCTGCAGTAGCACAGCGGGTAACCGCGTTGTTGATCAGGATATCCAGGCGCCCGGTACGGGAGATCACCTCCTGCACCACCCGCTCGATCTGTGCTTCGCTCTCCAGGTCCAGTTCCAGCGCAGTCGCGCCATACTCACTGGCTACAGCCTGCAGATTCTCCAGATTCCGGGAAGCGATAAAGGTGTTTGCGCCGGCCTCAGCCAGAGCTGCGGTCATCTGTCGTCCGTACAAGCCGGCACCGCCGGTCAGCAGCGCGGTTTTACCTGACAGCGAAAAACTATCCAGAACTTTCTGCATCTCAGTTCTCTCCTTGTAATTCTCAGCGTAATCAATCCTATACCTTTTGTTCAACGCCAGATGAAACAGTTTCGGCCGGCACCAGCTGCTTCAGAATGGTATGAATTTTATCCGATGTCACCGGTTTAAGCAGGAAAGCATCGAAATCGCTCATCTCCGGATTGTCATAAACATTGGTATCCGCAGTCACTGCCACCACTTTCACCTCCCGCCAATCAGGACGCGCTTTGATCTGACTCAGCAATTCACAGCCGCTCATGCCCGGCATCCAAATATCGGTAAAGACCACTGCCGGAGTTTCCCGTTCGAGTTTCTCCAGAGCCTCTGCACCAGACTCAGCCGTGATCGCCGACACAGAAAACTTCTTCAGCATTGCCGTCAGAACTTTCAAGTTCATCGCCACATCATCGACCAGCAGCGCCTTGATGGGAAAAACGTTGCTGTCAGTATCTTCCTTCACGACATTGCTGTCCCGCGCCTGATCCGAGATCAGCACCTCCTGGAGAATCAAAGTGAAAGTCGAGCCCTGCCCCGGTGTGCTCTGTACAGTTAATTGGCCGTGCATGCGGTCTGCCAACCGGCGGGAAATAGCCAGCCCCAGGCCAGTGCCCTTGAAAACCCGGCTGTCACGAACTGCATCCTGCTGCACAAAAGGCGCAAATATCTTCTCCTGCGCCTCAGGCTCAATACCGAGGCCGGTATCTGTGACACTGATCGATAACTGCCCTACATTATCTCCGGTCCTTTGGAAAGATATTGCAATCCTGACCCCGCCATATTCGGTGAATTTGATGGCATTGCCAATAAGATTGAAGAGGATTTGCCGCAGCCGCAAGTTATCCAGCTCCAACAACGGCAGGTCCTCGCAGCATTCGATCTCCAGATACAAGCCTTTGCTGCGCACTGACTGGCGGAATACTGACCGGAGCTCCGCCACCAGCTCCAACACATCGGTCAATTGCGGCACAATGACCATCTGATCGGCTTCAATTTTAGAGAGGTCCAGGATATCATTGATCAGTCCCAGCAGCGCATTACCGGCTACATTGATGCTGGAAATGCACTCATGATACTCCTCTTTCGATAACTCGCCGTGCTGAAGCAGTTCACTGAAGCCGATGATCGAATTCAGCGGCGTTCTGATTTCGTGGCTTATGGTAGCCAGGAAAGAGCTCTTCGCCTCGTTGGCATTCTGGGCATCAAGCAATGCCTGTTCCAAGCGCAGGTGATTGCGTTTACGCTGCAGGATAATCTCCATGATATGCACGGCCGCCTGCAGGAGCTTGCGGTCCTGCACGCTCAAAATATAATTATTTTCCTCATAAGTGACCACCATTCCCCCCCAGAGTCTGCCAGAGAAGAAAATGCCGGCCGCATACATTGACTTGATTCGCAGACCCTGGCCCCAATTCAGCATTGCCAGTTCCGCCGGCTGTAAGTTGTTGTTGGAGGATTCGCTGTCATAACAGAGGGTTTTCCGGTCGCACAATTGCTTGAACCAGTCTGTGTCGTAGGGTATTTTCTTCGTCTCCAGGTCACTCAGATTCAGAGGCTGGTCATTGTTGCAATGCTCGTAGGCCAGCAGCATCTCATCGGTGTTCTGGTCACAGATCATAATCAAGCAGCGGCTGGCCTGCAGGTGCTCGCAGAATGAGCGCAATACTTTCTGGATTGAGGTATCATCGTCGTCATCGACCATCAGGTAGGCCAGACAGGAAGTAATCACCTGCTGCTGCTTGATATAACCATGCAAGACTTTATTTGCCCGCTGAACCGAGTCATTCTTCTGCATCAGGTCAGTGACATCCTGACCTACTCCGAGCAGCAGATCGCCATTCTCACGCGGCAGGCGGACCTTGAGGGTATGGTAGGCCCGAGTGCCGGAATTAGCAGTCGGGAATTTCTCAACCACTTCAAAAGGCTCATTGGACTGCATCACCGTTGCGTCATCAGCGATATATTTTTCTGCCAACTCCGGGCTGAAGAAATCGCTGTCGCACTTGCCGATCATATCGTCCGGAGACAGACCCAATTGCTGCTGATAGAAACGTGAGACCAGCAAATAGCGGTTCTCGCAGAAATAATCCTTGACGAACAGCACACAGGGCAAATTTTCCAGGATGTCCAGATAGAGCTGGCTGGACTGCCGCATTTCCTGTTCACTCTCAACCAGAGTGCTGACATCCGTGCCCAGGAAGTACAACAACTTATCACCCGCATTCTCTCCCAGGCTGCCAATCGTAAATTGCCAGTGCTGGCAGCGGTCATCCGGCAGGTTGTGGCTGATGATCGCTTGCTGCACCGCACCTCCCCTCGCTGCAGCGCGGAGCAGCGTCATCAGTTCAGTAGCACAATCTGCCGGGAACAACCCTGGCAAATACTGGCCCCGGAGGGATTCCGGCGACCGATTCAGGAACTCCGCTCCGCTCACACTAGCGGCGCGGACCTGCAGGTCTGCCGCATTGACGATAAAGCCGACACCTGACTGCGCAGCGAAGCAATCCCGCAGCACTGTATTCTCAGACTGAATCACCTGCAATGCCAGCCAGCTGCGGCGCCAGGACAGCAGGGCAAAAAGCGAAACCGCCAATAATAAACCTGAAAATAATCCAAGCAAAATAAACATGGTAGTAAGTTATACCTTCTTGGACGGGAAATTTATCTTCAACCCAAACAAGATTCCTGGCAGAACATCCAGAGTGATGCACAGACAAATTGCCGGCGACCTTGAACTTACGGTACACAATTCATTAATCTCTAGTTCCCTATCTCTTTTTCTAATTACACAGCTATTCCATTTTTCCTCCGTTTCTGGGGGCTCCATTTGCCGCCTTGCGGTTTTTCCTCACTGCCAACGCTCAGCCTGTTCAGCTTTTCCGCAGACTCTGATGGTGACGAGATGCCGATTAAACGCTCGTTTTTATTAGTCAATTCACGGGAATAAAAAAAAATAAAAAAACTTGTTTTTGACTTGACATTACATTCAGATGGGTATACATTTACTTTCAGTTGACGGACGAGTGTCGGCTGACATGACGATGTGTCAAATAAAAACGAGCCAATAAAATAGCACTCGCCCTCATTTTTTATTTTTGGCTATTGGAAGCCTCCGCGCCGTGGAATCGCTGTGTGCCCCGTCTGGCTCACCGCCATTTTTTCTCGGCAGCGTCGTCGGGCATTTTATTGCAAACGCCTTGTAGCAGTCGTTCGCTTTTTTTTGAGGCTCCTGTGTGACGACCAGATTTTCATACACCTTGCATTTTTGATTGCGCAGACACAGGAACAGCGACATGGGGTTGTACACCGTGCTCAACAGCCTGGTCTGAATTTTTTTCATTGCGACGGCTGCTATGAATGTCAGCAAAAGGTGCCCTCTGAAAGTCTCCTCAGTCTGCACATTTATCGGCAGAAAACGGGCGTGGTTCTTGCCGATGTCAAATATTTGCTCTATCTGCTGTCGTTGATAGTATTGCGGGAGCACCTTCTCCCTCGCCATTTTTCTTGATGTCACTATGACGAACGTGCCCTGGGCCTCCATGGCCTCATGGACTTCGCCCGTCTTCATTTCGCACTTCCTGGCCCGCCGGAACAACTTCCTCGCCTCGTCGTTTTTTCTCTCGATGTCCATGCACACATAGGCGTATGCCGGATATGTTTCAACCAGCTCGCATTTGACGCGTTTGACATAAAGATACCTGTCATTATACGCCACCAGGTTCTCCTTGGACTCAAGCGTGGGCAGATGCTCCGCGAGAAGCCCCTTGCAAAGCTTCAGGCCGCTGCGGAGGCGGAGCATGAACGATATGCCGTTCTCGTAGAGCATGGCGGCGTTTTCATGATCATAGTAGCCGGCGTCCAGAATTGAGAATTTTGTGTTCACGCCGCATGCCTTAAGCTCGGCGATGGTTCTTGCAAGCGTGCTGACATCTATCACGTTGCCTGGGCAATACCTGAAATAGATGGGAAGCCCGGTATCCTGGTGTGTCACATAGATGAGCCTGACCTCGTTGCTTGTCTCCCCATTATGGTTGCTGACCGCCGTCAGCGGAAAATGCACGCTGTTCGGCAGGCCGGTGCTGTCTATGAGGATGTTCCCCATGCCTTTGCCAAGCTGCGGGGCAAGATATGAAAAGTATTCATCGAAAAACAGGCGCATGTTGCCCTCAGACCCTATGGCAGCCAGAAAATCGCTGATCCTCTGGCTGGTCAAATTGGCCTTGGGATACAGAATGCTCGCGTAGCTTCCCTCCCACCAGCTTCCGGCATGGCAATTTGACAGGGGGCTGAGCATATAGTAGCTGATCATGGACATCAGCGTGTCGGGATTGCCATATCTGATCGCCTCGGCACAGCGGCTGAGTCCGTCGGCGCGCAAAAACTCGCTGACAAAATAGGCGTCGCCAAAATCAAGCAGAAGCTGCTCGCGCCCCCTGCGGATGGGCGACGGAACATAGTTCTCCGGCGCGGCCCCATACGTGTTGGACGACAAATCATACATGAAGACCCCGCGCTCGAGATTCCTGTAAATCCCCCTGTCCTTGTCCAGAACACGCCCCAGCGCGTAAAGCAGTTTTTGTTTCGGCTTGCCCCGCTCACGGTGGGCCTCAAGAAGCTTTGCGTAAAGAGCGCCGCCTTTTTTATCATAGCCGATGAACACCTGTGCACCTCCTTTGTAATTAGAAAAAACATCTTCTAATTACAATATAGGTCAAAAAAAGGATTTGTCAAGCATCAAGCAGAAAAAACTGACAAATTCTCAAAAAAAGTGGCTTTTTAGCAAAAAAAGCTGTAATTAGAAAATTGGATAGGGAATTAGAGATTATTGTAGACCAAAGCGGAAAGCTCCGCCGGATAGGACGGCTCAATGATATCAGGAGTCAGCGAATCATCCCCGAGAATATCGCGTTGCAGGAAATAATGAACCTGCAAACTGGGACTGGGGTTG
>JAAZIZ010000030.1 GCA_012800565.1 Lentisphaerota bacterium | reverse complement strand
GGACAGGTCGGACAAGTCGGACAGGTCGGACGGGCCAGAAGACGATACCTGTACTCGCCCCCTGTGAAATCTTTCTTTTTTCTTAAGGAATTCCTGTAAAATCATATTTTGTTGCTTTCGACCGGCAACGAACAACTGAATTCTGCTCGACTCTGCATTTGTAAAAAGTAAAATTCAAATTATGTTAGTATTTTCTGCTCAAAATGCGCCGGTATCGCCGGCAGCACTGCAAGATAAACAACCAGGAGTTCAGCAATGAAAATCGGCATTATCCGTGAGACCAAGGTACCTGAAGACAACCGCGTGGCATTAACCCCGGAACAGATTATTGCTCTGCAGGACTCGTTCCCCGGCACGGAATTCAAGGTCCAGAGCAGCACCATCCGGGCCTATTCCGATGACTCATACCGTGCTTTGGGCATTCCGGTTGTTGACAGCCTGGAGGACTGCCAGGTACTGTTCGGGATCAAAGAAGCAAAACTGGCATCACTGCTGCCCGGCAAGCATTACTTTTTTTTCGGACACCTGGCCAAGTTCCAGGAGCACAACCGTCCACTGCTGCAGAAACTGCTGTCCTCCGGGATCACTTTCACTGATTACGAATATCTGGTTGACGATCAGAATCAGCGCCTGAATTCCTTCAGCTGGTGGGCCGGCTTTGTGGGCGCCTACAATACCCTGCGCGGCTATGGTCTGCGCTCGGGAGCTTTCACCCTGCCTGCTCCTGACAAGACTTTCACCACGGAGCAGATTTATACTTTGTGCCAAGGCTGTACCAAACTGCCCTTGAAAATCATTATCACCGGCAGCGGCCGGGCCTCAGAAGGCGCCCAGGCGCTCCTGCAGCGTATCGGTTTCCAGGAACTGCCCCCGCCGGAATTCCTGAATCTCCCCAAGGGCAGCAAGGCCTGCTACTCCTACTTGAAAGTAGAAGAGATGCTGCGACACAAGACACACCCGCAGCAGCCGTTCTCTTTCAGTGATTTGCAGAAAAACCCCGGCGATTACCAGAGCTGCTTCTTCCCCTATGCCTGTGCCGCCGACCTGCTGCTGGTCTGCCATTACTGGGACCCGGCCTCGCCGGTGCACCTGACCCGCGAACAGCTGAAAGATGCCAATATTAAATTACAGGTCGTCGGGGATGTGACCTGCGACATCCCCGGCAGCATCCAGTCAACCTTGCGCTCCTCCACTCACAGCGAGCCTTTCTATGACTACAATCCCCGGACTGAGAAGGAAGAGCCTGCTTTCAGCTCGCTGCAGAATATCAGCTGCATGGCGGTAGATTCACTGCCCAATGCCCTGCCCCTGGAAGCCAGCCAGAGCTTCGGCGACGGACTCTGCAAGATCGTTTTCCCACTCCTGCTGAGCAAATATCTTGATGATCCGACCATCGCCAGGGCCACTATCGTCCGCGATGGAAAATTGACCCCGAAATTCGCATACCTGGCCGATTTCGCCGCCGGACGCTCCTGAACCAGCATATTGAAGAGAAATTCATGTCGGAATCAGTTGAATTCACTGTTGTCCGCCACGGTGAGACCGAAGGGAACCTCGCCTGTCTGTTCCAGGGACACAGCGACTCGCCGCTCAGCCGGCGGGGATTGCAGCAGGCCATGGCAGTAGCCGAGCGATTGCGGGACGAGAAGTTCGCCGCAGCATACAGCAGCGACCTCGGCCGGGCCAGAGATACTGCCCGACTGATTGCCGCCTATCACCAAGACCTGGAAGTTCACGTTGATCCGGCCTTGCGGGAATGGCACGTCGGTGAGCTGGAGTCACGCCCGCAGCGGGAGTTGCTGCGCGAGAAGCAGGAGATGATGCTGGCCTTCCGCTATGAACTTGAGACAGTCTGTGCGCCGGGTGGCGAATCGCGGCAGGATTTCCAGACCCGGGTGGAATCATTTATGGCGCTGCTGGTACACCGGCATCCGGGGCAGCGGGTGCTCCTGGTTACCCATACCGGTGTGCTGCAGCGCCTGTTGCGCATGGTAGTCGGGCCGACGGGGCGCGGGAATATGCTCTCACATCCGGACAACGCCTCCATCAATATCCTAAAATACCACTATCCGGCTGGAGAATGGCAGCTGGTATCCTGGAACTGCCAGGAACACCTGCGCAGAATCGGCAAACACGACACTCTGCTGCTGGACTGAAGCCAGCCCAAGGTTAAGACTGCTCGTCTGCAGGCGGCCCGGAGGTGCTGCGCCGACTCTTCTTCCTGGGTTCCTTTTTCTCTTTCGCCAGCGGCGGCTGGAACGTACAACCAGGGCCGTAAATTCTGCTGCGGCCGGTGTTTCCCAGTCTCTCGACCACGATTTGCGGCTCCATATCTTTCATCGCCTCGACATGCGAGATGATTCCGATCAGGCGTCCGTCATCGCGCAGGCGCCCCAGGGCCTGCAGCGCCTGTTCCAGGGAGGATGCATCCAGACTGCCGAACCCCTCGTCCAGGAACAGCGTATCGACCTGCAGATTGGTATTTTCCAATCCTGAGAGTCCGAGGGCGAGAGCCAGGCTGACCACGAAAGTCTCTCCGCCGGAAATATTCTTGGTATCGCGCTCTTGTCCGCCCAGATAATCATCAATGATATTGATGGCCAGGCAGCGTGGAGTATTCCTGCGGGCACTGTTTTCAGACTCCTCCGCCTCGGCCCGAACCAGCTCGTATCTAGGCATAATAATCTTCAGCCGTTCGTTGGCCCGGGCAATGACGTTATCGAGGGTGATGCTCTGGGCGATATTGCGGAATTTTCCGCCTTCGCTGCTGCCAATCAGATCGTTGAGCTCCTGCCATTGCCCCTCATCCTCTTTCAGGCGCTGCAACTCGGCATCAAGACCATGATATTGCTGCTGCGCCGCCTGCCAGAGTTTTTCCTGCTGACGAGCACTGCCCAGCTCCTGATTCAAAGTATCGGTTTCTGAGCTTATAGCTTGCAGGCGAGCACAGATATCCTGGTAATCCAAACCCTGACAGAGCTGCTGAGAGTCCCGGTATTGTGCGGCGGCTATCTCGTAGCGGCCCCGGCAGGAGGCATTTTTTTGCTCCAGCAGCTCTTTTTCCTCCTGCAGTTTGTCCCGTTCCGCCGAGGACAAACAAGCGCCCAGAAATTCGTCTTCGCTGGCGAATCCCTCCTGCTGCAAGGCCTGTGCGGCGGCAGCGTTGCCCTCCTTGACCATCTCGGCCCAGCTCGCCTGCCGCTTGCGCTGATCTTCCAGGCGTACCTGGAAGGCCGCGAGTTCCTCTTCGGCCTGGCCAAGCTGCGCAACGGCTTCCTGGAGGCACGCCTGGGCCTGCTCCATAGCAGCATTAGCAGCGCTCTCGGCCTGATCGCAGTCCTGTTCCGCAAAAAGTTTCTGCCGTTTTTCCGTCATATCCTTGGCGGCGACAGCGGCTTCCTGGAATGTTTTACTGGCTTGCTCGGAGCGTTCCTTTGCGGCCTGAAGGTTAGCAGCCAGCACTGCTTCAGCCGCCTGCAAATTCTGCTCCGCGTTCCGGGCCGTATTCAATGCCGTTTCATTCCGGTTCCAGTCCTGCAGGCGCTTCTCCAAGCGTGCAAAGCACTGTCCAGCCTGGTCAATGCCACTGCATTCCTCCTGATATGAACCGGCCAGGCGGCAGAAATTTTCCTGACTGGCCTGCTCCCGGCTCCCGGCAGCGGAAAAATTCTCTTCTGCCTCTGTGAGATGCTGCTGTTCGCTCTCTGCCAATGCGCTGAATTTTCGCCATTCGCCTTCTTGCCGGCTGAATTCTGCGCGAGCAGACTGGCATTCTTTCTCTGCCGCCTGCAGGTGCTGACGAGCAGTTTGCAATTGCTCCCTCTGGTGTTGTGCCTGCTGCTGCGAGTCCTTGAGTTCATTAACTTTCGCAATCAGCAGGCGCTCCGCTTCGGCCGTATCCTGGAACTGGGCGGGAGAAAGCGCCAGCAGCTCCGCCAATGCCGGGCAGACTTCCTGCCAGGCGTTCCGGCAAGCTGTGAAACTGGCCTGCGCCTGACTGTACTTCCCGCCAGCCTCGCTATGCTGGGTCAGCAGCCGCTGCTGTTCCTGGTGCGCTTTCTGGTGCTCCAGTTGCAAGGACTGCAGGATGCGTTCCTGCTCGCTGACTTCCAGCTGCGGGAGTTTGTCACAGGGGTGTTCGGTGGAACCGCAAAGCGGACAAGGCTTCCCGGAGACCAGCTTGCTGCGCATCGCAGCATAGTTATGGATATCCCGAGCCAGAGTCAGGCGTTCCTGCTGAACCTCATATTTCTGCTTGCACAGCGACAGGATTTCCTCAGCCCGGTGCAGTTTTTCCGCCAGTGCGGCTTGTTCACTGCGGGCCTTGCTGCAGGCCGCATCGGCCTGGCGCAATGCGGCGACCGCCTTCAAACCCTCCACAGCACTATTCAGCTGCCCGGCCAAAGCGATTTCCCGGTTACGCCAGTCATCCTCCGACTGACCATTCAGCAGCTGCTGGTAAACTGACTGCTGCTGCTGGCAGAGCACTTCGGACTGCTGCCTGCGCACTTCTGCAGCCCGCAGCAGTTTCTGAGCTTTCTGGACTGCCTGAGAGCTCAATTGCTGGCGTTCTGCAGCCGTCATGCGCCGCTTCTGCGCCGACTGGAAACTTCGGTTGGCCTCCTGCCAGTCCAGGAGCAGTTTCTGCAGCTCGGAAAAGTCAACAATCAGCTTGCCGTCACGACTGTGCTCTGCCTGCCAAGCTGTGGCACGCGCCTTTTCTTCCTGGGCACTCTGCTGTTTGCGCTGATTTTCATCCCAGCCACGCTGTGCCGCCGCCAAGGCTTGAGTAGCCTGCTGGGCGCTGGCCTCAGCCGTTTGCGCGTTGCGGCACAACAGCTGCAGTTCTGCATCCATGGGACGGACTTTTTTCAAGACCTCCTGCAGAGCAGCATATTCCTGCTTCTTTTGCTGCAAAACAGCATCAGACTTTTGCCGCAGTTCTGCCTTCGCCTCCCGATCACTGCGCAGCTGTGGCAGAGCCAACTCAGTTTCCTGGCTTTGCTTTTCCAGGGCAGCGAGAGTCCGCCGTTGTTCCTGCAGCCGGGCAAAGCAGTCCTGCTGCAGTCTTTCGGCGCGACGAGCACGCTGCAAACGTTGGGCCCGCGGCTGGAACAGGCGTTCCTCCTCAGCCAGGGCCTGCATTTCCTGCTCTAAAGCCGCCAGTTCCTGAGCCATCTTTTCAGCCAACTCGCAATTCTGCTGCTGCGTCTGCAAAGTCTTCTGCTCCTGGCTCAGCTGCGACAGAAGCACCTGCAATTCCTGCTGCCGCAGCTGCAGCTGCTGCTGTTCCTCCTCGGTTCCCAAATTAATCTGCAAGGTTTGGAGAAGATTTTCCTTCTCCCGGCGCAAGGCGGTCTTTTCCTGGGCCAAGGCGTATATCTTCTGCGATATCAGGCTGTAGATTTCCGTCCCGGTGATCTGCTCCAGCAGATCAGATTTATCTGCCTCCCTGGCCTGCAGGAAGTCTGCAAAGCGCCCCTGAGCCAGCAGCATGGTTCGGGTAAAACGTTCGAAATTCAGGCCGCTCAAAGCAGCAATGGTTTTGGCCACCTCGCCTTTGTCAGCCAAGTACTCAAACTTACCGCTTTCCGCCGAGAATTCCAGCAGCGTATGCTTGGGGGACTGCAGGTTGCCGTCGAGCCGGCCATAAGCCCGGCTGCAGCTCCAGTTAGCCTGGAATAAACGCTCGCCAAGGTTGAATTCGAGCTCAGAGAAATATTCTGTTTGACCGTGGCTGAGCAAGGTGCCGATTTCTCTGCCGCTGCTCAGGCGCGGGGTGCGGCCATAGAGCGCCAGTGCGATTGCATCCAGAACCGTGCTTTTGCCGGCGCCAGTCGGCCCCGAGAGCAGAAACAGACCGTTATCCTGAAATTCCGGGGCGGTAAAATCAATGCTGGTGATTCCGGCCAGGGAGGCAAGGTTACTGAATTTCAGGCGGTTGATTTTCATTTCCCGGCCTCCCCTGCCGTCCCGGCAACCGTTTCTGCGTCTTCTTGCAGCTGCTGCTGGGCGACATTGAACAAGCTCAGAAGTTGTTGCGCTTTTTCCTCTTCTACTTCCCACTGCTGCAGGCAATGCTGGAAAACTTGTTCCGGAGTCAGCTCCTGCAGTGATTTGCGCACTCTTTTATCGCGTCGCAGCTGCATTCGGGACTGATTGCTGAAATGCACCAGTTCGTGTTCGCTGCCCCGCAGTATCTCCCGCAGTTCTCCGACATCGGTAAGCACTGCCGCATCACCGGTATAAGACACTTTAAGCAAATGGGGCCGGGTAACGTCTTTCAGCTGCTGCAGCGCGGCAGTGATTGCCGGCCAGTCACCTGTGATTTCCTGCAGGCTGTACATCTCTTCCACCGGCAGTTCCTGGCGGTACAGAAACTCCTCGCCGAACTCCAGCAGCGTCACCGATTTGCGCTGCTCCTTCTCGCTGAAGGACAGTGGCAGTGGAGTGCCGGAATAGCGGATTTGCCCGCGCACACCGAGATTCTGGGCACCGTGCAAGTGCCCCAGAGCGACATAGCTGGCCTCGGCAGGGAAGATTTCCTGGCCGGCCGGCAGCAGATTGCCGATATAGGCACTCGAACTCTGCTCGTCACCGGTCAAAGTCGCGCCTGTCACCGGCAGATGACCGGTCAGGATCACCGGCACCGGCTGCGGCAAGGACTGCTGGCGCTTCTCCAGCTCAGCCCAGACTTGAGCATAGCAGTCGGCCAGACCGGCCGAAAAGTCGTTGCGCTGCTCCTGGTACGACTCTCCAGCCATCACCCGCCGCACTTCGGCTTCACGCAAATACGGTACTGCACCGATCAGCAGCCCGGTGCCGCCCTGGGGGGCAGCAATCTCCCGGCAGAGTTCTGCCGGATCGTGGCCGAGATTCCCCTGCACCTGTACCTGCAGACAGCGCAAGAGCGTCCGGGGTGAATGCAAAAATGAGACGGAGTCGTGATTTCCGCCTAATATCAGCACCTCGCAGCCACCGCTCGAATGCACCCGACTCAGGAATTCATAGTAGATTTTCTGGGCGCTATTCGCAGGCACCCGGTTATCGAAGATATCTCCGGCCACGATCAGCAAATCAGCCTGCATCGCTTTGAGCTGGTCGGAGAGCCAATGCAGGAAGCGCTCCTGTTCCCGCAGCAGGTTATGCAGATAAATCTCGCCCCCCAGATGCCAGTCGGCAGTATGCACGACCCTGAGACCGCGCTTGGGCCGGGTGCTGATTTCGTCATCCAGAAGAGGCAATATCTTGGCCATATCTGCTCCTGGAATGCCTTTAATAAGGCAGCTTGGTGTCGGTGACGGTCAGGTGCGGCTCCTGCAAATAATCCTCGGCCGAAAATTCCTCTTTGCCGGGCTCGCACTGCGCCAGCACAGTAACTTGCCGGAATTCACCGGGCGAGAGATGGCAACTCTCGCCATTCAGAGTCAGCACAGCATCAGTCTGGCCGAGATTGACCATAGCCATTCCCTGGGTATTCAGGCTGTAGACAATTAAGGCGCTGCCCTCCCGGCGAACCTGGCAGTTCTTGTCCAATGGATGCAGCAATACGCGGTCCAGCAGATAGAATATCCCCAATTCTGAAGGCGGCAAGGAGAATTCCGGTGAGACCTCTCCGCCCAGCCAGATACGCAAATTCTGACTGAGGTCGAATTCGCTGTTCAAAGCGTAGATTATCTGCAACCCGTCGTGCTGCCGGCAGAAAGAGTAGCGTACTGCATCCGAACAGAGCAGGCGCAATTCTCCCTGCCCGGCCAAGGCAGTAACCCGCAGCAGATGCTCAGCCAGCGGGCGCATGCCGTCGCTGCCAGGGTAGTCGAAGGCGGTAACCAGGCGGGCCTTGCCCTGCCCCAGACGATGCTCAATCAGCGCCGGAGAGGCCTGCAGCTGTTCCACGGTGTCGCCGTGCTCATCGCTGAAACTGGCACAGACCTGAACGGCAGCGGAACAAATCTCAACCACGGCCGGACTGACATTGCCCATCAGGACCGGGTCGCGGCGAACGTTGCGCACCGGCAGCGGCAAAGTACCGCCGGGCAGCGTCTTCACCCCGGTCACCTCCGGCCCGCGTTGCCCGACGATGCGCACCCCGAACAGCTCACGCAGATCGCCATCCCGGAAAAGTTTGATCGGGCCGCCGCGCTGGTCATTGACATTGCAATGCGGCAGCCAGAGCAGCAGTTCTCCTCCGGCCCGGACATAGGCGAGCAGTTTATCGTGCAGCGCCTCGTCCATCAGATTCCAGCCCAGGAATACCAGATACGGGTACTGCTGCAGCACCTCCAGGGCAGCCTCGGCGGGAACGATATCGTACTGCCCGCAGGGCGGATTGCCGGAGAACGAGTGTTCGCCCAGGTAGAGCTCGCTGTAGGGATTCTCACGGGTAGTAAGCACCTCAGTCAGCTGCCAGCTGCGTTCAGCCGCGGAGTCCTTCCATTCCTCGCCTTGCTGATATTGACCCCAGAAATATGGATTCCACAGCCCCGGACAGCCGTCGTACTGCCCGGAAATGATGCCCAGACGCACTTCCGGACCGTCTGAGGGACGGTAATGAATTTTGCCAAAGCGGTAGAACTCCCGCAATATTCTCCGTGCTTCCGCCATAACCGGATGGTGGAAATCGAATGACTTGTTATCGTAATGGAAAGAATAGTATCCCGATTCGGGGAAGATGAATTCTGCGCCGGCGAGGAAAGAAAAATACAGCGATTGCCGCCAGCGCTTCAGCCACAGCTGGTCGAACTCGAAGCCACCATAACAGCCGAAAGCGATATGCACGCCCCAGAACCGCGAGTCGCTTTTGGCGCAGCCGCGGATGGCCGGCAGCATCCGGTGGGGATCACCGGGAAGCATCTCCAGGCACAGATCATCTATTCCCGCCTGCATCTGATATTTGAACATCATGCTGGAATCGACATTCAACAACCGTCCGCTGCCGACTTCCCGGCGCTCATATTCAATGAATTCGCGCAAGTATTCGACATATTTCTCGGCCGCTTCCCGGGACCCGGTTACGGGTGGCAGGTTCTCATAGTTGTTCACCTTGCGGTCAATGGTATAGCTGCGCGGCCAGTAGAGAACTCCACCGGCCTCGCCAATGCAGTACCGCCCCAGATAATACTCGCCGCCGGCCGCGCTGGCCGCATCAACATCCGCTTTACTTAGACTGGGGCAACGCCAGCGCCGGTTGTCTCCGCGGCGCTGCAGCTCGCTGATCATCACGTAGATTTTCTTCTCCCGGCAATACTGCATCAGGCGGATAGCTTCATCCCGGTCATCCGGCAATGTCAGCAGGACGATCTCGCCCAGCTTTAACTGAATAAACTGCTCAATGGCAACTAATCCTACCGGAATCGAAGCACCGATCAACAATTTCCTGGGTTGCATGAAATCACCTGGGTTGGGGGTCTGCCTGGAGATAAAATCAGAGAAATGCCTGCGGGATAATATATTGTCATCTGCCTGATGTGCCAGTCTGCAGCAACAGCAACCCAACTCACCTTTTTCTGCCCCCAGTGAGTTATTTCCCGCAAATATCTTGCTAAGACAGAATGGCGATTTATATTTTGCTGAACACCACAACCCGGCCTGGCGCAGGTACAGCAGATTGTTTTACCTGCTCGCAGGCTATTTACAGGCCCCTTTGGGAGAATCTATGAGCCGATACTGGAATGAGCGTCTTGAGACTATGTCCCGTGACGAATTGACCGCCTTGCAAGGCGAAAGACTGCAAGCCCTCGCCGCCCGCGTGTATCAACGCAACGCCTGGTACCGGGAAGCTTTTGACCGCCACGGCGTGAAGCCCGGTGACATCAAATGCGCCGCCGACATCACCAAGCTGCCCTTTACCAACAAAGACTCTTTCAGGCTCACTTATCCCCTTGGACTTGCCTGCGTTGACAACAGAGAATTGAGAGAATTCCACATGAGCTCCGGCTCAACCGGTACTCCGGTGGTAATGGCCTATACCAACAGCGATTTGGAACAGTGGGCGGAGTGCATGGCCCGCTGCTACCGCATGGCCGGGATGTACCCGGGAGACAGCTTGCAAATCACCCCGACTTTCGGCCTATTCAACGGTGGATTCGGATTCTTCCATGGAGCCCGCAAAGCCGAACTGTTCATCTGTCCAGCCAGCTCCGGAAATACACCTCGCCAGATCAAACTGCTTAATGATTTCCAAATCAAGGGCATCGGTTGCGTGGTTTCGTATATGCTCCGGATTATGGAAGTCGCCGAGGAACAAAACGTGGAATTCCCGCATCTGAAGATCGGTATCTTCGGAGCCGAGACTTTCTCCGATAAAATACGCCATAAAATCGAGAGCACGCTGGGGATCAAAACCTACGATATCTACGGCATGACCGAGACCGGCGGGGTCGGAACTACCGGCATGGACTGCGAGGTGCGCAACGGTATCCACGTCTGGGAAGACCACTACCTGGTGGAAATCATCGATCCGGCCAGCGGAGACCCCCTGCCCGACGGACAGACCGGCGAAGTGACTTTCACTTCCCTGACCCGCGAAGCCATCCCGGTCATACGCTTCCGCACCGGCGATATCAGCCGTATCATCAGCCGGGAACGCTGCGCCTGCGGCCGAACCTGTCTGCGCATCGACCGGATTACCGGCCGATATGACGATATGATTATTATCAAAGGGGTGAATTTTTTCCCCAAGCAGGTCGAGCAGGCACTGATGGAAATCCCCGGTGTCCTGCCGGAATACCAGATCATCCTGGAGGAGCATCACGGCATCCAGGATGTGATTATCAATGTCGAGGCCGAGGCGGGCGTGACTGGCTTTACAGTCGAGAAGTATCTGAAGGAGAAGCTTGGCTTCTCACCCCGTGGCGATGTCTTCAAACCCGGCGAACTGCCGCGCAGCGAAGGCAAGGCCAAGCGAGTTGTCCACCGAATAATTGATTAAGGACTGATTCTGATGCGTAACGGCAAATACGGTTGTGCGGTCTGGGGCTGCGGCTGGGTCTCCAGCGGCCATATCAATGCCTATCTGCGCCACCCTCAATGTGAGGTGGTGGCACTGGGCAGTCGCCGACGCGAAAGCGTCCTGGCCAAACAGAAGGAATTCGGCCTGGACTGCCGGGTCTGCCTTAATCTCTCAGAGCTGCTTCAGGATGAACGCATCGACATCATCTCGATCTGCACCCCGAACCGCCAGCATGCGGAAGAAGCCATCCGGGCTGCCCGGGCCGGCAAGCATGTCTTCCTGGAAAAGCCCATCGCCATCTGTGAGGAGGACCTCGTGCGCCTCCCGCAGACTTTTGCAGCCTGCGGAGTACGCAGCCTGGTCGGGCTGGTGCTGCGCTTCAACCCTTTGGTCCAGATGCAGCGGCAGCTGGTGGCCGAGGGAGAGCT
>JAAZIZ010000377.1 GCA_012800565.1 Lentisphaerota bacterium | reverse complement strand
CTGCCTATCACCGGACGAGGGGCAGAGGATACCTGGTCGAGTGTGGGCCATTCCCGGCCTTGGAATGCTCTGACTTGTGCGCTGCTGCTGGAAATCGGTTGCGCCTGGGAGCTGGATACCGGTGCCGACGATTCTTTCACCGGCACGGCAGAGCTGCTTTCGTTGCGACTGCTGAAAGAGGAGCTGTCGCCGCAGCATCAGGTGTACGACTTGTCATTTGCGCCCCGCCGCCCTTTTGTAGGCGGATGTATTGAGTTCAGTTTTCGTCTGAGCACCTGGCCGCGGCAGCCATTTTCCTGGAACTCTGCCCGGATAAGTGCTGCGATCACTCTGCCTAACGGGCAGACGGAGAATATCTCCGGATTTTATTACGAAGATTTTCTCTATGATGCTACCGAATGGGACAAGACCCGCTGTCTGACCCCTGCTGGCAAGCCGTGCTACAAATTGCGCTACTGCCCCCGTATTGAGGGGGAGTATTCCATTCAGATTTCCGCCACTGTCGATGGCCGGGAAATACCCTTTGCGCCCATGACTTTCACGGCGCGTGAGGACGCCCGTCCCTGGCCGGGATTCGTGCGCTGCGATACCCAGCACAAAGCCTTTATGAAGTTCGACAACGGCGCTCCTTTCTGGGGGCTGGGGGTGAATGTCCGCTCACCTTTCGACAACCGTTATCAGCAGGTGGCACCGTATTCCAACTGGCAGGATATGGGGCTGTCGGCTTATGAGCATTTGTTCCGCAAATACCGCCAGCAGGGCATCAATGTGGTCGAGGTCTGGATGTCGTCCTGGTGGCTGGCACTGGAGTGGATCAACGACGCGCCGGGTTTCCATGGTGTCGGGCATTATAACCAGTATCGGGCCTGGATGCTCGACTATATCCTGAGGCTGGCCGAGGAGAACGATATCTATCTGATTCTGGCCCTGAACAACCACGGTAAATTCGGGATGGTCTATGATACTGAATGGGAGCGCAATCCCTATAATGTCAACTGCGGGGGCTTCCTGGAAAAATGTGAGGATTTTTATACCTCAGAGCAGGCCAAAGAGGCTTTCCGCAATGTTACCAGATATATCGTTTCCCGCTGGGGGGCGAGCGACCGTCTGCTGAGCTGGAAACTGTTCACTGAGGTCGATCTGACCGGTCCGACCATTGAGTTTTACCATCATCCCAGTGTCGCGGCCTGGCATGCCGAGATGGGGGCATTCCTGAAGAGCATCGATATCTATCAACATCCGGTGACCACCCACTGGATGCTGGGCTACCATCGCATCAATGATGCTATCGCGACCTTGCCGGAGCTGGATTTTCTGACCACGGATGCTTATTATTCCCTGGGCGGAGGTACTAAGGCACTGGTGGATATGCTGCGAACCGGAGTCAGTTATGCCCGCAAATGGGAAAAGCCGCTGGTAATCACAGAATTCGGCGGTTCGTCGTATGCGGACAGCATGGGTAATCTGATGCGGCAAGTAGAGATTGGTCTTTGGACAGGGTTGTTCAATGAGGCGGCCATCCTGCCCCTGTACTGGTGGTTTGCGCTGCTGGAGGACAAGGATTTGTACTATTATTACCGCAGCATCAGCCGTTTTGCTGCCCACGAGGACCGCCGCGGCCTGAGCCTCAAGCATTATGCCATGCCGGAGGCGCCCCTGTCGGTTAATGAGATGTACTCCGCTGACCGTTATTACGCCTGGCTGTTCGATACTGACTATTTCTACTCCGAGCAGGAGAATCTTCTGCCGCAAACGCAGAAAGACCGGATGCTGACTGGAATCAGCCTGACTCCGGGTGACTACAATCTGATCGTCTGGGACTGTCAGAACGGCAATACCCGGGAACAACAGCAGTTAAAAGTCAGTGCCGAGGGGGAAAAAGTCAGTGTCCGGCTGCCTGAATTCACTCAGAGCATTGCCGTGAAAATAACTCCGCTGGAATGATCCGGCACGGCTTTCTGCCCGGTTGGCAGTTTTGACATTGAGGTTAGGAGTCGTTCAAAAAACAACTATTTCATGAGCAGAAGGGTACTGTTATTTTTATGTGCGCTGACCGGTGTCGTTGCCGGTTTGGCGGCAGTGTTGCTTAAAAGCATTGCTCACGCTTGTCGCGAGTTTGCCGCCAGCCTGGTTGCCTGGCACCCGGGGATGGTATGGGTAGCGCCCGCACTGCCGGTGGCGGGCATTTTCCTCTGTCTGTTCCTGGTGCGCTGGATTTATCGGCGCAAGCATTATGACAAAAGCCTGTCCGGAGTGATCTACAGCACCCACAACGGTGATGGTAACGTTCCATTCTATCATACTTTCGGGCATATTCTCACCAGTGGCATGGCAGTCGGTTTAGGGGGCTCTGCCGGCTTGGAAGCCCCAATCGCATTGACCGGTTCAGCCATAGGTTCAAACTTGGGCAAGTTATTGAAGTTGAAGCGGGACCAGAAAGTGCTGCTGCTGGCCTGTGGAGGCGGAGCCGGCATTGCCGCAGTTTTTGCCAGTCCGGTGGCCGGAACCATGTTTGCCTGCGAGGTGCTCCTGCCGACTTTTTCCCACTCGGTGCTGGTGCCGCTGCTGATTGCCTCCGCCACAGGCTCAGTGGTGGCTTCGGCAATCTGGACCACCCATTCTTTTGTGCAAGTAGCGCCGGTCTGGAGTTATGATCAGCTGCAGTACTATCTGCTGCTGGGAGTGTTGGCCGGAGGGTTTGCCGCATATCTTATCAAATGCTCATTAGTGCTGGCAAAACGCCTGGAGAAAATTCCCTCGGTCTGGAAGCGGGCAGTTGCCGGAGGACTCGTCCTGTATGTCGTTTTTTTGCTGTTTCCCTGCCTGAAAGGCGAGGGCTACGACCATATTGCAAGCCTGGGGCAGGGGAGCCTCACTGGAGCCTTGGCCGGTCTCCCGAAAGTCAGCTTGGAGCATCAGCCCTGGTCCATGGTGGTGCTGCTGTTATTATTGTTGTTGCTCAAACCGGTGGTCTCAGTGCTTTTCCTGGAAAGCGGTGGTGACGGCGGGATATTTGGTCCGTCTTTATTCTGCGGGGCATTTTTGGGCTATCTGCTGTATGCCATCCTGACCTTGTTAGGGTTGCAGGATTTGTCACCGCAGGTGTTTATTTGTCTGGGCATGG
The DNA here is from genome assembly GCA_012800565.1 of Lentisphaerota bacterium. Lineage (GTDB taxonomy): Bacteria > Verrucomicrobiota > Lentisphaeria > Oligosphaerales > Oligosphaeraceae > JAAZIZ01. The sequence goes on along the minus strand of JAAZIZ010000377.1, from coordinate 2,783 downwards.
GCGGGGTGCTGGCCGGGGTGATGCACGCGCCTCTGAGCGGAATTTTCCTGACTGCTGAGCTTACCGGCAGTTTTTCTCTGCTGATACCCCTGATGCTGGTTGCGGCCTTGTCCACATTTGTTTGCCGGAGTCTGTCCGGACACAGTCTGTATAAGTCGATTTTGATCAGCCGTGGAGAGCAGGCAGATGAGCAGGTCGAGCTGCGCCTGCTTTCCCAGATCAAGGCCGCAGCTCTGCTGGACCGGAATTTTATTGCCTTCCAGCCGAATGATACTTTGCGCACCATGCAGCAGGCTGTTGTCCGGTCAGCGTTCAGTGTCTTTCCGGTATTGACGGAAGACGGCAGCCTGGCCGGCATGGTTATGGCGGACGAACTGCGCCCCCTGTATCAAAAAACTTTATTCGACGACAATATCCTGGCCTGTGATCTGATGCATGTCCCGAACCAGATTTTGCAGCCGGAAAATACTCTGGCGGAGGCTGTCAATGCTTTCGACAGCAGCGCCTGGCGTGTTTTGCCGGTGCTGCAAGACGGTGCCTTTGTCGGCTTCCTGGATAAAGGAGCGGTGCTGGATTACTACCGGGAAATGCTGCATGACAAGACAGAAATGCTCTAATTGATATCTTTCAGCGAGCCTTGCAGCTCTGTTGCTGGCGGTTCTGAGCCACCTTGGCCGGAGTACGGGAAGACTTCCAGGAAGCGGCGGTGGAGTTCTTTATCGTGGTACTGGTCGCTGGCCTGCAGCAGTTCAGTAGACGAATATCCCGACAGGATGGCCTCTACTTCGACATCGCGTGCGTTGATGCTGAAGCAGGCCCGCCAGGTGCGGTAGGCCAGGGCGGTGCATCCCTGCAGGCAGACCAGGCGGTGGCGGGCGGGGTTCAGGGGGTCGCTGGCCAGCTGAACGCAGAGGAAAGTCTTCAGGCAGCCCAGGCCATTTTGCGAGAGCCACTGCAACTGTTGTTCGGCCAGAGGACTGAAGTGCACGGAGTGGCTCTCGGACGGAGTCGCAGCAGTCCAGCCGGCACTGGCCTCCGGAAAAGAATCGGCGTAGGGAAGATATGGTTTGAGGTCCAGAATTGGCGTGCCATCCAGAAGATCATGATCCTGTACCTGGATTTTCAGGCCGTTGATATCTTTGATTTTCAGCACGCTTAGCCCCAGCGGGTTGGGTCGGTACGGCGAGCGGCTGGCAAAGACTCCGACCTTGCGTTCACGGTGGCGCGGGGGACGGACTTTGGCATGCCAGGACTGGTTCAGATGAAACCAGAAAATCACCCAGAGATGGGAGAAGCCGTCCAGGTCTTCCAAGGCCTGCTCAAAGCCTTTGCCGGGCAGGAGCTCAATGACGCCGCTATTGCCTGCGGCCAGCACCCCTTGGCGGGGGACATCGTAGGGATATTGCGCCTGGGTGTGAAAGAATCCGATGGGTTCGAGTTGAAGCATCATGGTGTTATTGATACCCTGGTTCTGCACTAAGTCAGAGTGTCTGCCGGCTCACAGCCTTGGAAAGGATAATTATGCCTACATATCAATCATTGCTGGCAGCTGCGGTAAGTGAAACCCGGCAGGCGCGTTTTGCGGCGGTGCTGGCCCGGCGCTTATCCTGTTTGACTTTGGTCTGTGACCGGATAGTCGATCCCCATAATATCTCAGCCTGCCTGCGCTCCTGTGATGCATTCGGACTGATGACTGTCCATCTGCTATTGGACAGGAACCAGCGCTATCGTGGCAGCCGGCAGGTCAGCCGGTACAGCGACCGCTGGGTCGAGGTCCGCAAGCACTATGACGAAGAACAGATGTGCAATGAACTCAGCGCCGCCGGTTTTACGCTGGTCGGTACGGTAGTGGCCGACGGCGAAAGAGTCACCGATTTCCGGAATTTCGTGCCGCCGGAGCGAATGGCGCTGGTGATCGGAAATGAGTGCTTGGGCTTGAGCGAATCCATGAAGCGGCGCTGTCAGGCGCTGCTGCGTATCCCGACTTGCGGTTTCGTGGACAGTTTGAATCTATCCGTCACTGCCGGAATCCTGCTGGAGCATTTTTCCGATTACTGGCATCGTTATGGCAAGGGGAGGCTGAATGCTGCAGAACAGCGTGCCTGGCTGGATGCCTGGCTGGAGCGGGAGGTCCGCCAGCGTTTGCACAAGATCGGAGTCACCCTGGAGGATGTGCTGGAGGATGAGGACCGTAGCCTCTGATCGGCTGATGCCCTGTAGTTATGGCATGTGCAAAGCTGTGCTGATTTTGCCCGCCAGCCAAGTCTGCCCGGTTGCGTCTGGCGTGAGATGTTCGGCGAATTCATTGCGGAACCAGTCGTGGATGGTGATACCCTCCTGAAGATGGGCTGAATACAGGTCAATTACCGGGATTCCGAGGGCCAGGCCCAGCTCTTTAATGAGCAGTGCACTTTGCCTCGCAGTGCTGCTGCTGATGCCTGGCTGCGGCGGCCAGGTCATCAGAACAGGCGTGATGTTGGCCGTCTGGCAGACCTGACTCATAAACAACAGCGTCCGGCACCATCTTTCCGGACTGAGGCCGGACTGCAGTTCCAGGGGGCCGAGGTTAAGCAGCGCCGCATCAGGGCGCATGGGCAGAAGTTTTCCCAGCACCGCGAGGCCGCGTAGGGTGTCTGGACAGCCCGCCGATACGGGTACGGGCAATCTGCCGATATTGATCCGGGATTTTTGCTGTAACTGTTGAGTGAAAGACGGACGGTCGTCCCCCGAATAGGTGTCACCATTCCCTGTATCAAACAGATACAGCCGGGAGGGTTTGAACG
>JAAZIZ010000376.1 GCA_012800565.1 Lentisphaerota bacterium | reverse complement strand
GGCTGTCGGTATACCCCGCATTCGCGAGCGCCATTACGGCCTGGGCAGTGGTTGCCAGGCTGCCATGCCAGGAGCCATCAGCGCTTTGTCCCGCCAGAAGGTACTGTTCTGCCCGAGACATCGCCATGCGTCCTTCCAGCAGCAGCGACTCACCCAGGCCGGTTTGTGCCGGCAGTCTCCCGGCAATAAACAGACAGAGCAGCAGGATGCATTTTCTGACTACGTCAATCATAGCGCATATTGCAGCCCGCCTGGGCGGGGCTATTCTTCTTCAGCCTTCTTGACCGCAATTTCGTAAATAGCAGCAATGCTGGTATTGGCAGTCTGCACCGCTTCATACAGCTTCTCAAGTTTGGCGGTGGTTTCGGCATTCCATTTGTCCAAAGCCTCCTGGGCGGCTTTGCCGGCTGCCTCGTCCTTGGCCTGCTGTTTGGCCTGGTTCAAATTCTGGTATTCCTGCCTGGCCTGGGCCAGAGCCTCGTCGAAAGGCTTCTGCGCTGCCTCCAGAGCGGCTTCGGCCTGTTCCAATGCCGTAATCTGTTCAGGACTGAGCAGGGATTTCACCCCACCCGGGCGGGTGCTCAACAGAGCTTTCTTCAGGTCCAGAATAAAACTCTGCGCCGTAGCTTCGCGGGAAGCTCCCAGGCGCGCAATCTCACTCTGCCCATCGGCTTTGAGCAGGATGTAGGTCGGGAAGCCGGAAACAGAGTACTGCTGTGCGAGCTGCTGATTGCGGTCCACGAATTTTTCCGGTACCAGGCTCTTGTCCCGCGGTGTATCGATATAGGCCAGAACGATGTTTTTTTGGGCCCACTGTTTCCATTCATCCTGGGAAAAGACATTGCGGTCCATCAGCTTGCACCAGCCGCACCAGTCACTGCCGGTGAAATTTAGCAAGAGCGGCAGCTGTTTTTCCTTTGCCAGGGCCTGAGCTGCTGTGAGGTCCTGGGTCCAGACTCCGACCTCGGCGCCGGAGATGGCCGGGCGGCCATCGTCAGCCGGCGCAGCATCTTTGGCGGCGCTTTTCGTCCATTTGGCAAAGGCGCCGGCGCTGTTCTCGGTGACATCTGCCCGGCCTTGCCGGCTGATTATCTTTCCATCAGCATCCAGGATGATCAGGTCGGGGATGCCGGAGACTGAAAACTTATTGCTCAGGCTTTTCTTTTCCGGTCTGCCATAAGGCAGAGCCAGCCATTTCATCTTGGTCTCCTGCATATACTTGTACATCTCTTTTTCCGATTTGTCCGAACTGACCAGGACAATCTCAAAAGGCTGATTCTGCTGCTGCAGCTGGTCATAGAATTTTACCAGCGCAGGGGTGAATTTGCGGCAGGGGGGGCACCAGTGAGCGGAAAAATAGAGCCCTACAATCTTCCCTTTCAGGCGTTCGATTGACACCGTTTCGCCGTTGGCATCACGCAACTCCGAACCCAAAAACTCCTGCTGCCAGTCGGCTGCACTGGCGGTCAGCAGCAATCCAGTGAAAACGGCCAGAAAAACGACCTTTAATTTCATGATCTGCTCCCATGCTTGGAATTGAGCCCTCAAAAAACACTATGTACAGATTAACAAGATAAAACACTGGCTGCGTTCTGCAAGTCCCGGGGTAAAAAAAACGCTGGGGAGGCGTCAGCGCCACTCGTGTTTAGGGTAGCGCCGGGCCAAGGCTGATTTGATGGTGGGGTAATGTACGGCCCAGAAACGGGGGAGGTCATCGGTGATCTGCACTGTCCGCATATTCGGAGCCAGGATGTCCAGCAGCACCGGGATGCGCCCGCCGGCCACGCAGGGCCGGTCTGTACAATCATACAGGTCCTGGATGCGGGCCCGGCCTTTGGGGGGCTGCCCGGGCACATACTCCAGGCGCAATTTGCGTCCGCTCGGCAGGGGCAGGTGAGTTGGTGCCATCCGCTCCACGAACTGAATCTGGCTCTGGTTCAGCAGTCCCCTGACCCAGGGCAGGCAATCCTTGCCACGCACAGCCCGATAGGCATATTCATCCTGACAAAGCGCCAGGAGGATATTCTTGCGGTCAGCATCATCGTACAAGGGCAGAGCCTGCTCCGGAAAATGCTCGGCCAGGAAACGGACTCTGGCAATCCAGGCTTCGACATTGCTGTCCCAGCCTTGCAAATGCAAGTCATGGGCGACAATCTGTTCGGCCAGCAACGTTGCCGCCGCTTCGGGTGGTGCATCGTTGCGGACGGTTTCTTCCAGGACCAGCTGCAGGCAGGACAGACTGCGCCGGCGCATTACCTGCTGGCTCCGGCTGTCCCAGAACACCTCGTCGTTCTCACTGAAGTCATCCGGGAAGAGTTCCCAAAGCCATTCCTCTTCGACTCCACTGGCCAGTGAAAGTTCCAGTTTTACCGCCGGAGTGCCGGCGGCCGAGACCTCGCGGATTTCACCAGCGACCAGCAATTGTGCGCCGCGCGCCAGGCTGTATCGTGACAGCTCCGCCCGCCGCTGGTTCTGCAAGTCGCAGAGCAATGTGCCATGATCCCGGCGACGGGCCAGGCGGTCCGGAAAGACCTGCAGCAGGCAACGCAGAAAACTCGCCTCGTTGCTGCTGCCGGTGCCGGAACCAGGCAGCATCGCCAGATAATCCTCCGCTGCCCGGCAGATGTCACGAGCTGCACCGGGATGAATGCCCAAGCTCTGACAGACGCCAGGAGCAAAACGGGCCTGGCGGGCTTGCTGCAGCAATTCCAGTGCCGCCAGGAAATCAGAGGGCGGCAGCTGGCGCCGGTCCTGGCGCAATCTGGTCAGAGTGGCGCGGTCGCTGCTGGCCGCGGTAATCAGCGGCCGCTCGGCGAGCATGGCTGCGGTGTAAGCCGCCTCGCGGGCGCAGCCCTGTTGTACGCCCAGGTGCAGCAGCAGAGCACAGCGGGGGTGAGCGGGGTAGCGCAGTACCTGCCGCCCCAAATCACTGAGTCCGCCGCAGTGCCGGCGCAGCAATCCCAGGCTGAGGAGCAGGTTTTGTGCAGCCAGCAGATGGTTTGCCGGTGGCTTTTCGAACCAGGGGAAGGTACTTGGGTCGGTAAAGCCATACGCGTTGATGGCCAGGAGCGCCTCGGACAAGTCCAGGCGCTCGACTTCTGCGCTGGTTCGCGCTGGTTTGGCGTTATGCTCCAGCTGGCTCCACAACCGCCGGCAGGTGCCGGGGCTTTCCCGGCCGGCCCGACCGGCCCGCTGTTCTGCCGAATCGCGGGCGATGGCGCAGGTTTCCAGAATATTTACTCCGCGTGTCGGATCATGCCGCATAATACGGGCCAACCCGCTGTCAATCACATGGCGCACGCCGGGGATAGTCAGAGAAGTTTCGGCGATATTGGTTGCCAGAATGATCTTGCGGTTGTCGCAAGGCTGCATGACCCGGCGCTGTTCCGCCGGCGGCAGCTCGCCATACAGCGGCAGCAGCTCCAGTTCCTCCGGCCAGGAGCTGCGCCGGAGTTCCTCCCGGCAGTTCCGGATTTCAGCCGCGCCGGGCAGAAAGACCAGGATATCACCGTCCTGGGTACTGCTCAGAATGTCCCGGACTGCGGCACTGACGCCGGCATACAGACCGGTTTTGGCGGGGCAGTAGGATATCTGTATCGGGAATTGCCGCCCGCTGGCGGTGAGGGCCGGACAGGAGTCCAGATAAGCACTGAGTGGCGCGGCCTCCAAGGTGGCTGACATGACCAGCAGCAGCAGATCGGGCCGGCAAGTGTTCTGGCAATGCCGGGCCATGGCCAGAGCCAAATCAATATTCAGGCTGCGCTCGTGAAACTCGTCGAATATAATGGCACCGATGTCTGGCAGGCTGGGAGAGGACAGCAACATCCGGGACAATATGCCCTCGGTGAGAAATAAAATCCGGGTATCACGGCTGTGCGCCCGCTCATAACGGGTCTGATAACCGACCAGGCCGCCGGTCTGGGTGCCAGTTTCCCAGGCCACGCGCTCCGCCAGCATCCGTGCTGCGAGGCGGCGCGGCTGCAGTACCACAATGCGCTGGCCGGAGGGTACCAGGTCCAGCAGCAGCTGGGGCAGCTGAGTCGATTTGCCGGAGCCGGTGGGCGCACTGATAATCAACTTGCGCCAGGACGGCAACAGTCTGCGGATATCCTCGGCCAGCGCATATATCGGCAGTTCATGACGGTCTGCCGGTGCGCTGGCGGTGCGGTCCTGGCGCTCTGGCATCAAGCCTTGGCCGGTGCTTTTGCTTTTTTAGCCGCGCTGCCGGCTGCGGCCTCTTTTTCCCGCAGGGATTGCTTAGGCCAGTGATTGACGATGGCAGTGGCAATAAAGATGGTCGAATAGGTACCGGTAATCATGCCGTAGAACATCACAATGGCGAAGTCGAAAATCACCCCGCCGCCGAAGATCAGCATGGCGATAATCACCAGCACAGTAGTAAGTGAGGTCAGCAAGGTCCGGGAGAGGGTCTGATTGATGCTGAGGTTGACCAGCTCGCGGTAACTCAGGTCCTTGCGTAACGGCCGGGTCTCCCGGATACGGTCGAAGATCACGATGGTGTCGTTGAGTGAATAACCGATGATGGTCATCAAAGCCGCCACTACGGTCAATGACAGCTCACCGTTATTCAGGAGGAAGAACATTCCGGCTGAGACAACCACGTCATGCAGGACCGCCACTACCGCCCCGACGCCGTAGATAAACTCAAAGCGGAACGACAGATAGATCACAATGGCGATGAATGACAACACCGCTGCCAGAATTGCGTCATTGCGGAATTTGCTGCCCACGCTGCCGCCGACAGTGTAGGTCGAGGACGGTGAGAGTTCGCATTCCGGGAACGCCTTGTCGAGCTGGTCTCCAAAAGCGCTGGTGTCGCCGTTAAAATTGGCCAATACGATTTCCAGCTCCTGTATACCGCCTTGCCCGCGTTTGTAGCCGACCCGGACCCGGTCATGGCCGATCGAATCCAGGTAGGAACGGACACTTTCGACATCCGGTTCCTGGCCTTTGCAGGAAAAGGTCAACTGGGTGCCGCCTGCGAAGTCGATGCCCAGTATATTGTCCCGGAATATTACTGTGCCGATTGAAATCAGCACCAGGATGACTGAAGCCGTGATTGCCGGGCGCATCATCTTGAAGAAGTTGATGTTGATATCCTGCAGGAAAGTGAAAGTGCGCATGGAGAGAGTCTTCAGCCAGTTCTTGTAGACCATCAGATCGAAGATGGCGTGGGTCATGAACAGGGCGGTGAACAGGCTGGCCACGATACCGAAAGTCAGGGTGACCGCAAAACCGCGCACTGAGCCGGAGCCGTATTTGTACAGGAACCAGCAGGTGATCAAGGTAGTCAGGTTGGAGTCCACAATACAGTTGAACACCCGGTCATAGCCGGCCTTGACTGCATTGCCGATGCTCTTGCCCCGTTGCAATTCCTCACGGATGCGCTCAAAAATCAACACGTTGGCATCGACTGTCATGCCGATGGTCAGCACCATACCGGCCAGGCCGGGCATGGTGATGGTGGCTTTGGTCAGAGCCATGGTGCCGAAAACCAGAACTGTGTTGACAAGCAGAGCTGAGACTGCTACCAGGCCGGCGAACTTGTAATACCATATCATAAAGGCAATGACCAGAATCAGGCCCAGCAGACCGGCCATACCGCCGCTGCGGATGGAGTCTACTCCTAAACTGGGCTCGGTGCCGAATTCGCTGGTGATATCGATATTGACCGGCAGATTACCGGAGGCGATGACCCCGGCCAGGCGCTTTGCTTCCTCAAAGCTGAAAGAGCCGCTGATTTCAGCCTGACCGCCGGAGATTGCCTCGCGGATGTTCGGGGCGCTGTAGACCTTGTCATCCAGCATGATGGCCAGGCGGCGGCCGACATTCTTGCCGGTCACACTGGCGAAGGCATTGGCGCCGCGGTTATTGAATTTCAGGCTGATGGACCAGTTGCCGAATTGGTTGACGTTGGGAGCCGCACGCACCACATCTTCCCCCAGAATCGGCTCAGGCGTCTTCTTCAGGAAGACGATTTCAGTATGCAAATTGCCACCGCGCTCTTCTTCAATCTCCCGCATCAGCATGTCCACCGGCACCTTGAAAGTGCGGGGGTCTTTCTGGTATTCCTCCACCAGACGGGCATTCTCACTGTTCTCGGCCACGACATGGAACTGCAGTCGCGCACTCTGCTTGATGGTGTTGCGGATGTCGGTCTTGTCAGCTTCGTCCACGCTGGGCATGCGGATTGATACTGAATCGGCAGTGATGGCTTTGATTTCCGGCTCGGTCACGCCAGTGTTGTCGAGACGGTTGCGCAGGATTTCCAGCACCCGGTCCCGGACCACTTCGGCTTGCTCATCCTTGGGTAAATCGCTCTTGTTGAAACCGACAATGAATTCGGTGCCGCCCTGCAAATCAAGCCCGAGTTTCAGCTTGCCCGCAGATTTCAGACGCACATAACGCAATACGGCCTTGTTGGAGGTATGGCCCTGAAAAGGAATTTTGATGAAATTCGAGAGGTTGATGCGATAGCCCAGGTCTTTGCCGGCGGCGGCGAACTCCACCGCTTTGTAGCCGGAGATGTCATCATCCTCTTTCTGGAGTTTCTCGACGCGCCGCCACAATTCCTCATAATCAGAGTAATATTTGCGGGTCTCATTCTCCGGCAACTTGCTCTCCGCCAGATATTCCGGCGAGACGATTATTTCCTGGTGCTTGGCCTGCAGGTCCAGGTATTCCTGGCTTTCCTTGTCACTTAGAGCCGCAAGCTGGGCCTGCAGCTCCTCTGCCCGGAGCACGGTGGGGACTTTCTCTGCGGCCCGGGCATACTTGTTGACCTGCTTCTCGGCCAATTTCTTGAATGCCTTTATGTAGTCACGGTCCGTGATCGGGAACATGGCGAGGGTCCAGGCAATGATGACCACAAAAATGATAGACCAGCGGATGAGCAACGATTTTTTCATCTGTTCTTTAACCTTGGTATTGATTAAGAATAAGCAGTAAATCAGCCGGGGGACGGTCGATAATCCCAACCGGGGAATAACTTTGCCAGGCTATTTCGTTTTATCGGCCGGATTCTCGGATTCACTCTTGATGACTTCCGCTACCGCGGCCCGGATGAACTCAATTTCGACTTTGTCTGCCAAGGTGATATGCACAGTTCTTTCTGAAACCTTGCTGATGACTCCCAAGGCTCCACTGCTGGTCATAACCCGGTCGCCGACCTTCAATTTGCTCAGCATCTCCTGCAGCTGTTTCTGTCTCTGCTGCTGTGGCCGATAGAGCAGGAAATACATCAGCCCGAACAGGGGAATCAGGATGATTAAACCAGAAAGAGGATTGCCGGCAGAACCGCCCGCGGCTTGGCCTAAAAAGATCGCCTGAGTCAGAAAAAAATTCACTGTTTGCTCCGTAGAATAATAAACCTGCTCCGCTGGAAGACAACGGATTGCTTCGAATTGTAAACCTGCCAATGTAATATTATTTTTCGGTTTTGCAAGTTTTTTGCCGATAATGCCGCAATTATTTCAGTCCCAAAGAATCAGAAATTGATATTTTCTTTTTCTCGCCTGCCCGGTTTGCAAAAAAGTTTTCCGGGCGTAAGGTATCGTGTCGCCTTGGAGAGGTTGCACTG
>JAAZIZ010000029.1 GCA_012800565.1 Lentisphaerota bacterium | reverse complement strand
CATTTCCCAGGGTAGGCCGCTATGCGGCCAACCCTGGGCTTTGAAGATGGCAACCCCGTTGGGGTTGTTGGCGTGAAGGTTGTTATGGAGTGAAAGTTGTTGGAGTGAAGGTTGTTATGGAGTGAAGGTTGTTATGGAGTGAAAGTTGTTATGGAGATGATGTTTAGGTTTTCTGTAGCGCTTTCTGTTTTCTATACAGAAGAGTCATTATCAGATTTTGGAGCGTGATATTTCAGGCACAGCGCCAGTGTTGGCGCAGAAAGAAAAGAGCAGGATAGATTAAGTCATTCCGCATCGGGACTGGATTATGCAGTGCGCCGGGCATGACATGCCCGGACAGTGGCAGAGTACGCTCACCCGCAGGGGCAGCGTCTGCATAATCAGCCCAATGCTGCTTCTGGAATAAACTTGCCGGCCGCTCAGTACCAGGTCCACTCCTGGCTGATAGAGCGGCTCTCGCCGCGCTTCAGCTTGCCGGGCTCAGGTGCATACGTCGGCTCGAAGGTGCCGGCCACGATGCCGGGATGGTTCCACATATAATATCCCAGCAGCGGAGTAGCGGACTCGAAGCGCAGCCGGTAATTGAAGAACGGGGCCGCGAATTCCACCGTCTGGCCATTGACCGGCACTGGAGTATCATTGATGATGGTCTTCAGCAGGCGGTCAGTGGCGGTACCAGTCTGCAGAAAACGGTGCTTCTGAACGATCGGAACCTCTCCAGAGCCAATGCGTAACGAGCCGTCCTTGCCCTCACGGCGCGACAGATGCCCCAGCAGATGATGGAAACGCAGTAATAACTCCTGGTCCACCTCGCCCAAATTGGTAACTGTCGCAGTCTCCCGCAGGCGGTCCGGGAAAAACTGATAACTCAGCACCAGCTTCAGGCCCTGGCCGTTGTCTGGGCGCTCCAAAACCACCCGGACGTGGTCCGCCTCGGGAGTGATTTCTGCAATGCGGTATGCCTGCGTGAACAAATTCCTGGTCGGAGCCCAGAAGCCCAGCACCCCGAAACCGAGCTCATCATTGGGGCAGACTGCCTCCTGTCCGCGGATGGTCAGGCTCCGCACTCTGCCGCCCCGGGCCGGCTCCAGTTCAATGCGATAGTCCGGGGCGGTAATTTGCAGTGCCTGCCGGCCCTCCAGACGCAGCTCCCGCAGACTGACTCCGCCGGCCGCAATCTCGGGCACTTCGCTGAAATCGAAGTCATTGAAGCTGCTGATGCGTTTGCAGGCAGCGAGAATTTTATCTTCCTCCGCCAAGGCGGCAGTGATGTTCTGGCGCTGGCTGTCCCACCGCTGGTTGATTTCAGCGGCGGTGATTTCGCGCCCGTAGTCCTGGTCCGGCTGCCAGGCTTCAATCAGGTAAAAATCCCATTTCAAGGCCGGCAGATGGATGGTGATACCCTGGGTCAGCTGTTCGGCCGAAGCGCGCCGCCAGGTACCCTGATGCGGCTGGCGGAGCACCAGTTCGCCCTGCAGCCCCTTGACCTGCAGATTCACAAAGGCATCCGCCAGAGCCCAGAAATTTCCTGCCGCAACCAGCATTTTATCTCCCTGCCGGAAAGCCTGGCTGACAACCGGTGAATCTATTTCCGCGAGTTCGGGGTATTGCTTGTAACTGGTAAAATTCGCCTGCCAGTGTTCCGGCCTGATGACTTCAGACAAAACCGTGGTGCTGACCAGTTGATCGCAAGGCTCGCCATCCAGTACCATATCCTCATAACAGGCAATCAGATTGTTGGTCTCTGCCATCACATCCCAATAGCGGCTGTCAAAGAAAAACCAGTACACCAGGGACCCGGCGTAGCCGCCCAGGAAATTACTGATTGTCTCCAGGGCGACGCCCTCGGGAGTATTGACATTGAAGGCATGGCAGCCGTAGGGGAAACCGAGGATTTTGGTCTGCCCGCCGCCATTCTCCTGGCAGAAGCGCCGCACTTCCCGGACCGCATAGTAATGAGCCAGATGCAACCCGCAGGTATAGCGGTAGAGTTTTCCCAGACCGGCCTGAGCAGAATATGGCCCCCAGACTGTGCCCATCGGCAGATATTTCAGATAATCTGAGGGATGATACTGCAGGCAGTACTTGGAGCCGCGATAAAAACCTGCCACCGAGACCATGGGCACAAAATTCGCTGTCCTGCCAACCGTCTTCCCGGCGACCGCGACATCCTCCTGCACAGTCCTGACAATCTGTCCATGCTGCCAGGAACGGAAAGCCACCCATTGGTCGTGATACTTCGAAACCACATCCTTGGGCCAGACCGCCGCGACCTCTTCAGCCGGCAGCTTGCTCCAGGCGCTGAATTCCTGCTGGCAGACCTCGCAGAAACAGCCCTTGTAGTCACTGATATACGCCTCCCAGTTCACCGTGTAGTGATCGATCTTCTCAACCACGTAACGCGTCAGCTCAGACTGCAGCTTCTCGACATAATAAGGTTCCCGGCGATAAGTGACCACAGGGCAGAGCTGGCGGTTGAACGGCTCCCCGTCGCTGCCGATGAAAGGACGTCCCCCCGGCTCACGGCCGCGGGGATAGCCGTCCCGGATATACCAGAAATTCGAAAAGCGCAGGATACCGCGTTCCTGCAGCAGCTGGTTCAGCGGCTCGGACTTGTCGGACTGCAGGGCGTTAAATCCGGTAGCCTGGTAGAGCTTCAGAAATGCCTCCGCAGCAGCTGCATCGTAGTCGCCTCCGCTGGGCTGGGTGGCACCGGTGATAAAGCGCTTCGGGGTGCGTTGCGCCACGACTGCCGGGCTGGTCTGCAGCTGCAGTTGCCGCTCCTGCAACAAACGCCCGCCGACTTCCAGCTGATAGCGCAGCGGGCGGAACTGCCCGTCCGGCGGATTGTCGGCCTGAAGCAGAATCGGCCGCATTCGCCAGCAGCAGTACTTGCTGTCGATAATGGTGGCATTGACCGCTTTAGTGAAGTGTATTTTATAGTGTCCGCCCTGCTGTTCGCGCAGCTCCAGCGCATTATCAAAGCCGACGCAGCGGTATCCCTCCGGCAGATACAGATGCAGGAAGACATCCTTATACCGTTTTTTCTTGTCTCGCTTGACGGTAAAGAGCAGCTGAATGGGGGTCTTTTCGGGCACGAAGAACTGTTCATCCAGGTATCCGTAAGGGAAAGCCAGGATTTCCAGCTCATCCTGCACTGCCGGCGCAATCAGCTTGACCTCCGCCTCGGTCAGCAATACCTGCCCGACATCGCTCAGGCGCACAAAGACCACTACCGATTCTGCACCCTCCGGCACGACTTCCTCGACCGAGAGCTGGCCGCTGTTGCCAGACGTGCGATTGATCTTCTTGCTTTGCCCCGGGAGAAAAACCATACCGGCTTCCATCCGTCCCTTGCCGGCGAACTTGAAGCTCGCCCGCAGGGGCTGCCGGGCATACTCCGGCGGCAGGCGGAAAGTCTTGTTGATCTCATTGGAGACCTGGTATGGCTGGCCGGTGCGGGAGAGGAATTGGTTGATTCCGTCTTCAGTCTGGAACAGCAATCCTTGAGCGCTGGCTTGCTGGCGGCAATTGCTCTGCACCGCCGACTGGTCGCCAGGCATGCCATGGGCGCGGCTGACCGCGGTCCAGGTATCGCAGCCCGGCACGAACTGCTCCGTAAAAACAGTTTTTTCCAGAATCAGCCCGGGCGGTCCGTCGGCACCCTCGCGAGCCAGCTGCGTATTCCGCAAATCGATGCTGGAACTGCTGTGGACCAGGCCGCAGCACAACAAGCTCAAAAAAGCCAAAATGCCTGCCTTGCTCATAAAAAACACTCCTCAAGGGTTAAAAGTAAAGTAGCAGGGTTAATCGTGGCCAGCACCGCCATGATGGCGATGACCAGCAGCAACTCAATCAAGGCGAAAGAACAGCGACAATACAGACGAAATACCGGTTGTTTGATAACATAATTGCGCATTGGCAAAACTCAATCAGCCCCGGTGCAGGCGCAGCAGAGTGATTTCCGGCGGCACACCGATACGCACCGGGAAGCCGTTCCAGATTCCGGTGCCGCGGTTCACATACAGCTGCATCTTTCCGACCTGGTACCAACCGGCCACATAACCGCCATTGAAGCGCGCCACCAGATAATCCAGCCCCTTGACCATCCCTCCATGGGTATGCCCGGAGAGCTGCAAATCGACCCCGTGCCGCGCTGCTTCCAAGGCCGGAGTCGGCCGGTGAGACAACAGTATGACTGGCGCCTCCGGCGGCCGTCCCTCCAGGGCCCGGGATAAATCCGGCTCCTCCAACCCGAAATGCCTGGCGGCCGGGTCCGCGATTCCAGCGATGACCAGTCCCAGCTCCGGCAGCTCAACGTGCGCATTAGTCAACATGGTGATGCCCGCAGAGGAGAGATAATCCATCCACTCCTGATAGCCGGAATAATACTCATGGTTCCCCGGCACCCCGAAAACACCATGCGGAGCCGATAACTCCCGCAGCGGCAGCAAGTCACAGCCATGCTCGGCCACCGTGCCGTCAACCAGATCGCCCAGCAGGACGATCAGCCCGGGACGCACAGCATTGGCCCGGGCCACCATCGCCGCAACCCGGTCTGCCCGGGTAAGCTTGTCGGCATGGAGGTCCGCCAGCACCGCCACAGTCAGGCCTTCCGCCGCAAGCGGCAGACTTTCCAGCATGATCGGGACCTCCCGGACTGCAGGTGCAGACCGTCCCCAGATCAGCCCCAAGCTCGCCAAACCCAAAGCCCCCAGCAATAGCCCCAGATTGACCCGGTTGACGAGCGTCCGCAACCGCTTCGGAAACTGCCGGCGCCAAATCAGCTCAAACAACAGAACAAACAGATAAACTGCTGAGGCCGCCAGCAGCAGAAAAAACAAAATAAACAATACTGAAAACAGCCAGGACAGGAACAGCAGCAGCCAGGCCGGCAGACGCGGCGCAAAAAACATCGGCCCGCCGATAAGCCGGGTGAGATGAAACTTGAACGAGCCAAGCAGCACCAGCAGCCCGAGACCGACCTTGAAATACCAGCGGCAACGCAAGGGCAGGACGCCTAAAATCAGCACTGTCCCGCATAAAATTGATTCAAACAATAACATGGACGCCCATAGAAGTGTTCTCTGACAATATGTAAAACAGCATAACATAATGCCGCGCCGCAGAGTTGACCAGCAAAAGGCACCCCGAGGTCACCCTTTTCCCAAGCTTGAACCACCGGCCGGAAAAATGCCCGGAACAGGCCTGAATAACATTCTTAGCATAATTCAAATATATTGAATGCATTTTTACGGTTTTTAACACTTTGCGGCTTGAAAAAAATATTTTTTCGCATATTTTACCATTGAAGCCCAATATCGTCTATTTTTTGCATTCATATATTTTGAATAAACATCATCATTATGGGTTTAGTCATTGACAAAGCGGCCCGGATATTGCGCCAGGTTTCGGAGTTGGAGCCTTGTTCTCTGCAAACCCTCTGTACCCATTCTGGTTACAAGAAGCCGGCTTTATGCATGATGCTGCAATCCATGGCCGCCAATGGTCTGCTGGCTCGTCTGTCTGACGGTACCTATTATCTGGGGCCCTTGCTGTTTCAGCTGAACGGCCAGACTGGTGATGAGTCGGCGTTATGGGCCCGGGCTGCCCGCCGTTATGGCCGGCAGCTGTCTGCGGCCAGCGGTGCAACAGTTTCGATAGCACTGCTGGAGCGCAACAAATACACCCGTCTGCTGCCGCAAGAGGAGCAGCCGGTGTCTTTCCGCCAAGACCTCAGCCACCCCTGGCCGATTTTCTATCGCAGCGCCACCGGCCGCCTGCTGCTGGCTCAAGGCGGGGCTGAATTTCAGGCTGCAGTATTGCAGGAATATGGTCTGCCTGCACGCTCGCTTTGGCCGGAAGTCGGTTCGGAGAGTGATTTTCAACGCGAGTTGTCCCGGTTGCACTCTCGCGGCTATGCAGAAGTACTCTCTGCCGATGGGCGGATACTGTACCTCGGCGTGGCTCTGAAGTTACATCCCTCCGCTCCTCCCGCATCTCTCGGGCTGGGGCTGCCGGCAGAGGATTTCTCCGGTGCCAGGAAAGAACTGCTGTTGTCCGCGCTGGCTCAGGTCAGCCGCAATCCCAAGGTATATGCATTGAGAAACGAAAAGGAGAATTTCTTCCAATGAAGACGAAGACAATGATGATGCCTGCAAAAGAAGTCCCGGTGGTCCGGGACGTTGAGGTCCTGGTCTGTGGTGGCGGCTATGCCGGCTTTGGAGCGGCGATGTGTGCGGCCCGCAATGGTGCCAAAGTCCTGCTGATTGAGCAGCTCTCGGCCCTGGGGGGATTGGCGACCATGGGCTATGTGGCCTTGACTTTCAGCTATATCGAGGGTATCGGCTTTGAGCTGTTTCATGTCCTGCAGCAGAACGGTGCAGTCAGAGGGCGCTTTCTGGATGTGGAAAAAACCAAGGTCATCCTGGAGCAGATGCTGCTCAAAGAAGGGGTGGAGATACTCTACAATACCTCGGTGGTAGACAGCCTAGTCGAGGACAACACCATCCAGGGAGTGGTGATCTTCAACAAGGGCGGTTTCCAGGCTATCAAAGCGGCCCGGGTGGTGGATACTACCGGTGACGGCGATGTGGCCGCTTATGCCGGTGTGCCCTACGAGTGCGGCTGCCCGGAACTGGATAACTACAACCAGGCCAGCAGCCTGGTTATGCATGTCGGCAATGTCGATTACAACAAATACCGCAGCGTTCCGTCCATAGCGACACTGTGGCGGGAGAAAATTGAGCAGGCGGTGGAGTCAGGCGAGTATCCATACATGATTGACAAGCGGGTGAACTGGGTGGTGCTGGTGCCCGGACGTCCGGCGGAGCACAGCGAGCTGTACATCTGCTATGCCCACAGCCGCAAATGCCGCTGCCTGGATGGCTTCGATCTGACCCGGCAGCTGCTGGAACAGCGCCAGCAGTGCCAATGGACTATCGAATTCTGCCGCCGCAACCTCCCCGGCTTTGAACAGGCCTGGCTGATCGATACTGCGCCGCTGCTGGGAGTACGCGATTCACGCCGCATTATGTGCGAGTACAAGCTCACTGGCGATGATCTGATCAACAATGCGCGCTTCCCCGATGCGGTCGCCCGCGGTATGCACTCTTTCGATGCCCACCACCCCACCGAACCGGGGCACATCAAGCATATCGTACGCAATAACGCTGAAGGTCAGCCGGAAAAATACTACGTCGGTCCGGGACAATGGCGCGAAATACCCTACCGCTGCCTGGTAACCCTGAAAATCGACAATCTGCTGGTCGCCGGGCGCAATTTCTCGGCTGATTTCATGGCCCAGAGCGGCAACCGGCTGGTACTGGAATGCCTGAATATGGGACAGGCGGCCGGCACCGCCGCAGCGATGTCTCTGAAGGACGGGGTGACTCCGCGCCAGCTTGATACCGATAAGCTCCGCGCCCGCCTGGTAGAGATGGGCATCAACCTGTATGAGCCACCGAAGATCGGCTCCGGCCGCGTCTCCGCCGATGTCAAGGTTGATGCTAAGGATTTGCTCTACCCGGAGCATAACCCCAGCGGTCAGGCCAACGTGGTGCTGAAAGAAGAAGCGTACCACAAATACATGATCGATGCCGAAAGCCTGGAAAAAGAAGCCATGCAGAAATATCTCACCCGCACCGGCTACACTCAGAGCGGTGGAGATGTGGGCACCAACCTGGAATAACCACTCCATAAACATACTCAGAACGGCCGGGGCAGAAAATAATCCCCCGGCCGTTTTTTGTTCTGACCCCGGCAATGCGAACAGCAGGGGCAAAATGTAATGGGACGTATGCGACGTATGTGACGTATGAACAGGACAATGGGACCGTAAGCTAAAATCGCATGTCCCGTTATAAAACGGGGATTGGTTTACGCAGGTTAATATAACTCGACAATGGTGGATGTGGGTCGATTTTAGGTTTACGCAAAACGGCTGGTTTTGAGTGTGCGGTTGGCTTAACTCGACGGAAATGGGGAGTGTGCGGGTAGAGTGTGCGGATAAAAAAAGGCCGCCAGGTTTTCCCCCTGGCGGCTGTTTTTTTGTTTTTGTTATTGGGCGGCGGCGATGCGTCTCATGGCTTCGGGGTTGCGCCAGATGCCCTCGGTGCGGCGCTGATATTTTATACAGTTGCCGGCGCCCTGGAGTCCGCTGGCGCGTGTGCGTCCGGCTGCGGAGCAGACGACGTCGATTGCGAGGTAGTCCCATCCGGCATCGAGGAGCGGTCGGTACACTTCGGAGTTGTAGCCTGAGAGGACTACTGCTCCGTCGTATTGTAGGAGTGCATCGACGAGGTCGCGGTGGTCCTGGACGGTCAGCTCGTGGGCGTATCCTCCGGCCTTGCGTGTGCCTGGCACATAGGGCGGATCGCAGTATGCGAGGTAGCCCGGGCCGTTGAATCGCGCCAGGACATCCCGCCAGTCGGCGCATTCGATCTGCACGGTTTTCATTCTGGCGTGCACTGCGGGCAGGTTTAGGATTGCGGAATGCCAGGCGCTTGTATGGTTGCTGGTGACTGCGTATGCCCACGAGTTGCCGAACAGTCCGGAAAATGAGCTCCGGGCGACATAGTACCAGCGTATTGCCTGCTCAACCTGGTCGTGGATTGCAGGCCAGGTGCGGAGGTACTCCTCGTACAGTTCGCGGCTGTACGGCAGCTGCGCTACGCAGCGGTAGAAGCGCGGGAAATCCTCCGGAGACGCGACCACCCGGAAGAAGTTTACCACCCCGCGATTGATGTCGTTGTAGACCTCGACCTTGACCGGCTCCTTGGCGAGCAGGATCGATGCGCCGCCGCCGAAGGCTTCGAGGTAATACTCGTGGGGCGGCAGCGCGGCCATGACGGCATTGTGTATCTTCGGCGACGCCTTGCCTCCGAACCACGGGAACGGTGCCTTTGCCTTGACTGTTTTTTGCTGTGACATGATGAATCCTCCTCTTTTTTTCCCCTAAAAAAAAAGGCACGGTTTGCAGATCTCCATTTGCCGTCTTACGTTAAGCTCGTAGTTTAGCCGAAAGGTGATTGTGACGAGCGGTAAAACGGTGTGGAATGTGTGCATTCCGTGCCGGGGAGATCAGGTGCTGGTAACACCTGGTTTCTCCCGCTCCCTTTCCTGCCCCCCATGGGCAGAGCCGAAAGGTGATTAAGATTAAGACTTTATAACTTTAGTTTATAGTTTGCTTCACCTCCTGTTATTCTTTCGGTTGCGATTCTCTGCTTGAGCGCTTCGATTAGGCGCTGTGACTGCCGGGCTGAGAGCTGATCGAGCCTGGTTATCGCGCAATGCCCGTCCCCGCCATTGGCCTTGGTCGCCATACCTATTAAATAGGCATAGGATCGCTCGACTTCTGGCAGTGATCGTCTCAACTCGTACCAGAGCGCCCATATTTTGCGTTCTGCAGGCGTTTTCTCCGCTGCCGGCTTGTGTATTTTCTTCCGGATTTCGGAGAGCACCTGGCGGCGCTGTTCCGGGGTGCACAGCTTGCAGGAGGTTACTCCCGCCACCCGGTGCAGTATCTGTCGGTATTCGGGGTCCGTCAGCCCCGCCTGCTTCTGCATGATCTTTATTGCGGCGATGGTGGCCATGGCTGACTCCTTGATGTTATTTTTTGCCTGTCTGGAAACGCTCCTTGCCTTCGTAGTCGTAGAGCACCGCTTTCAGCAGCTGCAGGTCAATTGGCCGCTTGTTGGCCTTTGCAATTGCAAAGGCATCCTCAAGGAGCCACCACAGGCGCCGCGCCCCGCCCTGTCCCGATTCGTTTGCCACTGCGCAGCACCATTCGACCAGCTCCCCGTCGAGTTCCGGCTCCTCACCTTCGGCTGTACTGTCAGCGAACGCAGCCAGGATGTGGCTGGTTTCCATTTCGGACACGTAATCCGGAATGATGCACTTATCCCGGAACCTTCCCAGGAACTGTTCGAGGTATTCCCCAATGCCACCGGCGGTGCAGCGTTTGATAAAAAAGTTTGTGGCTATAAACACCAGGGCGACATCGCCAGTGTCGTGCAGGCGTCGCAGCCATTCCAGGGCGATGGCGTTGCGGTCGGCGCGTTGCGGGATGAGCCTTGCGCATTCGTCGAGTATGATCGTCGCCTTTTGCGCCGACAGGCTCAATTCCATGTCCCGGATTGATGCCGCACCCGTTACTTCCATCAGGATATTTTGCAGGCTTTGCAGTGCTCCGTTCGGCGGGCAGTCCACATAGTAGACGTTGCGCTTGCGTGCGCACCACTGCTTAGCGGCGGTGGTCTTCCCCCTTCCGGTGCGTCCCTGGATCAGCACGCATGCCCGCCTGCTGCGGGCGTAGTCCAGCGTCTTGGCGATTTCGACAGTCAATAAGGTTGTGGCCATGTTTAATTTCCTTTCCTTTTTCCTTTTTTTTGCCTATGTATCGGCGAGTATCGCCCGGCAGTCCAGGTTCAAGTTTTCGCCGTCCATATCTGTATTTTCCTCGGCAGCCCTGCGGTCCAGGTCCAGGTTCTCCTGCTCCTGGGCATCATCATCATCATTGTCGTGCCTTGCGCTATGCACCATTTTCAGCAGGCTTCGGTCCACCTTCGACGGCGCCAGGTGTATTTTCCGGGCCGGCTTCGGCGGCTCGGTGTCATCGGCCGGCGGGAATGCCTCCGGCAGGGTCTGGCGCGAGAACGAGTGCTGCTGCCCCTTGACGCTGGTAATCTGCTTTTTCGGCGGCGTTTGCAGCCTTCCGGCGCTGTCGCCGTTGGTATTATCGACGACAACGCTGCTGGCGCTCAATTCCAGGATACTCATCAGGTGCCCGCCATCGGTCAGGTCAAACATGCCGCTTTTCGCCTCTATTAGCTGCCGGCGTCCCCTTGCCATGCCTTCAGCGATGAGTTTCTTGGCCTCCTCATCGTTTCTCTGGGCCAGTGCGCTGACCATGGTCCTAGTGCGGGCCGGGCCGATATATGCACCATCGAGCGTGAAGCAGTGCATGACATCCGGATCAATAGACTCGGATTTGACGATGACCTTTTCTCCCCACGTCAGCTTGTCGAGCAAGTAACGTTTCCCATCCATCATTACGGCGGGGCCGCGTCCCACTGTCCTGATATCCAGCGGTCGCAGCAGCGCCATTTTCAGCCTTTCCGGCGTGAGGGCTGGTCGGTTTGGCCTTGCATTCCATATTTCCTGCGGACTTCTGCCCTGGTGAATCTTTCCGTGCTTTGGGGTTTTGTGATAATCACGGATAAACTCCGCGAAAATCTGGGCGAACTGTTCCAGAGTCGGCAACTCCTCCGGGTGTCGGTCAAACCAGGCAGCGTCCATAGTACGCATGGCTGGGGTTGATCCCAGGTAGTCCGGGAAGAGTTTATCAAATTCCTTCATTACGCCTTTAAAGAATGGTTCGATGGTCTTTGCCCTGGCGTTATATGGCATTGCATTACGCAACTCGATGCCCAGTTCCCGGAAAATTGAGTACGGTTTGCCTTCGAGGATTATGTCTTGCGCAAATCCTTTTGCATTAT
>JAAZIZ010000028.1 GCA_012800565.1 Lentisphaerota bacterium | reverse complement strand
GATATGCATCTGCGCCAGGATGACTGCATTCTGGGCATGCTGCCGCCCTTCCACTCTTTTGGCATCCTGCTGAATGTGATGATGCCCTGCTGCACCAATATCCGCATGATTTATCACGCCAATCCCATGGAGGGTGATATGCTGGCCCGGCTGATTGCCGCCTATAAAGCCACCATGGCAGTCGCGACCCCGACTTTCGTGGCTAATTTCCTGCGCAATGCCACCCCGGCCCAAGTGGCGTCTCTCCGAATGGTGATTACCGGGGCGGAGAAATGCACCGACGCAGTCTATGATTTGATTGTCAGCAAGTGCCCGGAGGCCATCGTCCTGGAGGGGTACGGAATCACTGAATGCGGCCCAATTGTGGCCTTGAACAAACCCGATAAGGCCAAAGCCGGGACTATCGGTCATCCGCTGGACTGCCTGGAATGGGCAGTTACCGATGAGAATTGCCAGCACCGCCTGCCCGACGGTCAGACCGGCATGCTGATTGTCCGGGGTGAAAATGTCTTCAGCGGCTATATCAATTACGATGGGCCCAGTCCCTTTGTGGAATTCGAGGGCAAGACCTGGTACCGCACTGGCGATCTGGTAGCCCTTGACAGCGATGGCTTTATGGTGTTCAAAGGCCGCCTGAAGCGCTTTGTGAAAATCGGTGGTGAGATGGTCTCTCTGCCGGCAATTGAGGAAATTCTGGTTGGCCACTACCGTGATGAGACGCATGAAGGTCCGGTACTGGCGGTAGAGTCCCTTGGTGATGAGCTGCATCCTGAGATCACCTTGTTTACCACTATGCCTCTGCAGCGGGAGGAGGTCAATCAAGTCATCCGTTCTGCCGGTATGGCCCCGATCAATACCATCCGCAATATCATTTCTGTCGATGCGATACCGGTTTTAGGTACCGGCAAGGTCGACTACCGCACCTTGAAAACCCAGGTATAATTCCGGCCGCTTCCTCCATAAGGCGACTGCGGCATTTCTGGATTATGAGCACTGACCAAAGTTCATATTGCTTGCTTGACTCCGGCAACGGCCGCAAGCTGGAGCGCTTTGGGGCATTTGTGCTGGACCGTCCCTGTGCCCAGGCGGTCTGGCGAAAAAGTCTGCCAGCCCGGGACTGGTCAAAAGCTGATGCAGTCTTCATCCGCGAAGCCGGCACCACAGGCTGGCAGTTCCGCGGTGCCTGGCCGGAATACTGGCTCTGCGAGCTTGCCGGCGTGCTCTTCCGCCTCCAGGCCACCGATTTCGGACATGTCGGAGTTTTCCCGGAACACGCCTTGGGCTGGCAAAAAATGCGGTCTGTGGCGGCACAGAAGACCGCAGGCAAACTGAATATCCTGAATCTCTTTGCGTACTCCGGCGGCGCGACTTTGGCCTTGGCCCAGGCGGGCTGCACAGTCTGTCACCTGGACGCCTCCCCCAAAATGGTCAACTGGGGGCGGCAGAACGCAGCCTTGAACCACCTGGAAGCTGCCCCCATCCGCTGGATTGTCGATGACGTGCAGAAATTTTTGCAGCGTGAATTGCGGCGCGGTCGCCGTTATGATGGTGTTGTCCTGGACCCGCCCAGCTTTGGCCGGGGCAGCAAGCAGGAATTATTCCAGATTGACCAGCATATCCTGGACCTGCTGGCGCTGACCCGGCAGGTCCTGTCTCCCCACGGAGCCTTTGTTTTTTTCAGCTGCCACACCCCCGGCTATACACCGCTGGTGCTGACTCACCTGCTGACTCAAGGCCTGCCGCCCGGTAATATTGAGGCTGGAGAGCTGACTCTACCGGCGGAGGGAAACATCCTGCCGGTTCCCAGTGGCACCTATGCTTTCTGGCAGCAGAATCCCTCTCCTGGCCCTCGGCGGTGACGGCAGGGCTTTTATTCCAGCCACTCGGCCAAGTGTTCGGCCACAAAAGCGTCGTCATGCAGGTGCGGATAAGCGTCGTGGACGCGAGTAATTTCCTCCGCCTGCCCGGGTGAGAGCACCTCTTTCGGGTTCAGGCACCAAGTGCCTGGCAGCAATCCCTGCCGGCGCAGCACCTCGTGGATACCGGGTATGCAGCCGGCAAAGGAATGCGCGGGGTCAAAGAAAGCCGCGTTGGCATCGGTGATTTCGGCGGCCCGGGTCAGCATTTCGGCCGGGATATCGGCATTCCGCTCAATCAGGGCATGGATTTCCCGCAGCAGTTCCACCGCTTTGGCGGTCCAGCAACACCAATGCCCCAGCAATCCCCCGCGGATGCGAATTTTCCGCAGTCCTTTGCTGGTGTTGATCTTATACTCAGTGAGCAAATCTATCACGATATTATCGTCATTGCCGGTGTACAGTGTGATCTCTCGGCCTGACTCCGCCAGCGCCCGCACGACATCGAAAGTCTGATAGCGGTTGAAAGGCGCTATCTTGATGGCCAGGATGTTGTCCAGACAGCAGAAATCACGCCAGAATTCATAGGGCAGAATCCGTCCACCGACACTGGGCTGGAGATAAAAACCGATAATTGGTATTTTCTCTGCCAAGGTGCGACAATGCTGCAGCATGGCTGGCAGCCCATCCTGGGCAAAGGCGCCCAGGCTCAGCAAGCCGGCATCGTAGCCGTTCTGCAACGCGAAATCGGCTTCTTTCAACGCCTGCTCGGTCTTGCCGCAGATGCCGGCAATCTTGAGAATACGCCGGCCGCTATGGCGGCAGTATTCGTCGATAAATTTGCTGCTCTCCCGCAACACCGGCTCAAACAATCCGATTTCCGGCTTGCGGATTTCGAATTGGGTGGAATGCACGCCGACCGCGATGCCCCCGGCTCCGGCGGCGATGTAGTAGCGACAGAGGGCCCGCTGATAGCGTGGCTGAAATTGCCGCTGTGCATTCAGAGCCAGCGGCATAGCCGGAATCACAGTTCCCTGGCGGACAACCGCCAGCACGGATGGATCAATTTGGGCAATGGACTTCATAAAAACTCCCGTGGTTAAATGTGCCGGGCGGCCATTCAGCGCACCTGTACACCATTTTGTTTCAGGTATTCTTTCAGTTCCGGAATATCAATCAAGTGGTAATGAAATACCGAGGCCGCCAGCAGTATTTGCGCTCCGGCTCGCACCGCTTCCAGGAAATGCTCTTTCTTGCCCGCCCCGCCGGACGCCACGATTTTAGCCTGGCAGGCGCTGGCCATTGCCGCAATTATTTTCAAGTCATAGCCGGTTTTTACGCCATCAGCGGCCTTGCTGGTGGGAAGGATAGTCGTGACACCGTAGCCATTGACTTTTTTTGCCCATTCGACTGCATCATAACCGGTGGCAGTGCGCCCGCCGTCAATATAGACCTCATAGCCAGATGGCAGACCGGGGTTCACATCTACATCAATAGCGACCGTGACTGCCGCCGGACCAAAGGCCTGGAGCAGCTGGACAATCAATTCCGGCCGCCGGAAAGCCGCGCTGCTGGTGGAAATTTTATCTGCACCGGCCTGCAGCACCTTCCCCGCAATACTGACATCAGAGATTCCGCCGCCGACGGTGAACGGTACGGTGCAGACCTCGGCCACGCGCTTTACGACCTCAAGCATGGTGGAACGGTTCTCCACCGTGGCGGTAATATCCAACAAGGCCAGCTCATCAGCACCAGCCAGGCAGTAGGCACGGGCGCACTCGACTGGATCGCCGGCATCTGCGATATCGGCAAAATGGACGCCTTTGACCACCCGCCCGTTGCGCATATCCAGGCAAGGCATGATTATTGCTTCGGCTGACGACATTTACTGGCCTTTCTCTGCAGTAGTATCTTTCGCTATAACCTCACGGGGATAACTGCTGGCAGCGACCCCGGGAGTGCGGTATTAATTTAATCTTCCCCAGAAAAAAAACAACTTTCACCGTTGCAAAAACAACCGCGGGATATATATTTATGTAATGCGTCAGCTGGGCATTTTTATGACCAACGCTTGAAAGGCAAATGTCTGACGGGGCCGGGGGGAACTCTTCTCCCGCAGGGTATGAAGTTTTCTCCTGGCGTTGCCCTGTCGCGGATGTAATGGAATTCCAGTATGCGCCAGAGGCGCAGTACCG